>URWU01000168.1 GCA_900551585.1 uncultured Alphaproteobacteria bacterium
GTCGTCGGCAGCGTCAGATGTGTATAAGAGACAGTATGGAGACGAATTAGAATTTTTATGGCCGAAGTTTCCGCGCAATGCCATTTTCCGCCGTGCTGATAATGCCAAATGGTATGCTGCAATTTTGACGGTTGCCAAAAATAAATTAGGCTTAATCGGCGATGAAATAATTGAGATTATTGATTTGCGGGCAGATTCGGCAGAAATCGCAGCCATGACAGACGGTGAAAAATATTTTCCCGGCTATCACATGAATAAAAAGCATTGGCTGACAATCTGTCTGGACGGCTCGGTGCCCGCAGAGGAAATTTATGCCCTGATTGATAACAGTTATCTGCTGGCGCAGAAAAAATAATACCGCAAGGAAGGGGCCGTTAAGCCCCTTTTTTAATGCAGTTTATTTGACGGTAATGAGGAAAATCTTATGGTCGGCTGTTTGCTTGTCCAGTTTTTCCCATGGGCGGAAGTAATAAGCATCAATGGTAAGCTGTCCGGCATTGGCCGCTTTGAATTTATATTCTTTGATTCCGCCGGCACCGGCCAAACCGTTATTCGGCGCAACATAATTTTCCGAGATGTCGGAAATAACATTTTGATTTTCCGGCGTTAAGAAAAACTGCCAGCCGTAACCTGTTGTTGGATTTTCTTTCAGGCTGATAGAGGTGTTTTCGCCGATGGAAAGAGTGATATTTTCGGCGCTGTCTTTGGCTTCGACTTTGGCTGAATCAGTGCAGGCGTTTAAAAGCAGAATGACTGCAAGAGCAGAAAGTAATCTTTTCATATTTTCTCCGTTTGTTTTATTGTTGATACTTATTCCGTTTTTTTATTGGTTAAAGTCAGGCAGATTTTTATAATTCAGCGCTTTGCCGTCAAAGGACATTTCCGTAACTTTGGCACCGCTGCCGATTAAAACCATTTCCATTTTCCGTCTCTGCTCTGTTTCTTTTCACTCTCGTACAAATAACCATAAATTGCAATCAAAAAAGCAGCCATTCACTTATGACTGCTTTTTCCGTTTTATCTCAATCCAAGCCGGTTAGAAATCCCATTTAAGACCGGCTAAACCGTTCCAGCCCTCTCGGCCTCCTTCACGGCGGCTGATTTCCAGAAAAGACCGGATACCGTCTTCAAGCCACTCTTTTTCAAAGCCCAGACCGACTTCAACATAATTTTTGAGCTCGACGTCCGGCAGGGCAATGCCGTTTGCCGTGGCATCTTGCCCGTCATTGAAGTTGAAAACATAGCGGGCTTTCAGATAGACCTCCAAATCTTCCTGAAATTTTTTGGATAATTTGACGCCGGGCGCCAATTCAAAATTAGACATATTGTGGAATTTGACCTTGGCATTATCGCTGGTGGTATAGTCATTGCTGCTGATGTAGGTATAACTGCCGTAGAGGTTGGGTTGAACGGTAAAATCTGAACCCAAATCATGGTTATAACCGGCTTTAAAGCCGATGCCGCCGAGATAAGACGTAAATTTATTGGTCATGCCGTTGTCTTTGGCCTTGTTGCGCATAACGCCGGCATTGAGTGTTGCTCCGGCAAAAAAGTTGCCTTTATACATAACAGCGCTGGCACCGATATAGCCGGTATCCTGGTCAATCCGCTGGTCGGCATATTTATGTTCACCTTGAGCATAAGCAAAATATGCATTATAAACAGACTTCCAGCCGGATTCATAAACTGTCGGGTGAGTCTCCAAACCGGCAATCACGCCGTAATACTTGCTGTTGCCGCCCGGAAAATTGGTTATATCCGTGTCATCATCAGAGCCAAAAACTTTGACAAAGGGTTTCATGCCTTTTTCGGCCCGGCTGTCGTTGAAATAACTGTCGGCATCGCTTAAAACTCGGCTGTAGATTTCATCGCTCAAAACCGAGACGGCTGCCACCGCCGCATAAGACGGAACTTTGACCCGCTCGTTGATATCTGTTCTGATAAACGTATATTGGCCTGTTCCGGGCAGATAAGCTACGGCATAATTATAAACCGGGCCGCTGGCAGCGTCGACGCTGTTCTGAACCTGATTGGAAAAATTGGGGTGGGCAAAATCAACCGTGGTTTTATAGTTCTCATTATCGCTGATAACTTTGACATTATTGACATTAACCACGGTGTTGCCGCCGACATAGTTATCGGCAATCAGTCTGCCCATGGATGTATTGGCTAAATCGGCATTAACATTATTAATATTAATAATGCCGTCTTTGAGTTCCAAACTTCTGAATTTATGCTGGGTCAGAGCCAAATCATCAAAGCTGATATTGCCCTCGTTCATAATGAAAGAATTATTACGGTTACTGATATTGCCGAGATTATCAAAACTGACCTTGACCGGAGCCGCGGCGCTGCGGGTTATTGCCGGCTCGCCGATGATAATGTCGCCGTTGTTGATGTTGGCATGAAAATTAATAGAACTGTCTGAGTCTCCGGAAAGGTTGAGCTTGTAGCCCTCGTCACCGTCGATGTCGTCATAAAAAGTCATTGTGCCGCTGTTGGTAACAGCCAGATTGACTTCTGAAATTTTATCTGTGTCATTGCTGACATAAATCGCGTTGCCGGCACCGTCAGCCGTGTTACCCTGAAAAACTGAATCATAATTGTCGGCGCTGATTGTGAGGATACCCTCGTGATAAATGGCGCCACCGAGTTTTTCGGCCGAGTTGTTATAAAAGCTGCTGTTGCTGATGGTTGACGTCGTCGGGAACATATCGCTTTTGTTGCTTAAATTGAGGATAGCACCGCCGTATTTTGCCTGGTTTTTAATAAAATTACCGCTGATATCAAGATTCTTGGTACCGGTGTTATAGATTGCTCCGCCGCCTTTAACCGAGGTGTTGCCGACAAAATCACCGCTGATTTTACCGGTGGTGTTGTAATTGGAAAGATAAAAAGCTCCGCCAAATCCGGAAGCTTCATTGGCATAAAAATTACCGGTAATATTTCCCATGCGGTCGGTATTCATAATCGCACCGCCGTCTTCGGCTTTGTTTGAGATGAAGTTGCCGTTGATGTCTCCGATGATGCCGTCATTGTAGATTGCGCCGCCCCAGCCTCCGTCTTGTGCCTCATTGGCAATAAAATCTCCGTCGATATTGCCGATTTGCGCAATATTGGAGGCTTGATTAGAATAGTTGTAAATAGCGCCGCCGGAAGCAGCTGTGGTATTGCCGACAAAATTACCTTTAATATTACCGATGGTCACAACGCTGTTGGTTGAGCCGCTGACGTCTGCCGTGTTGGAAATTGCCCCGCCGTATATGTCTGATTTGTTATTGATAAAATCGCCCTCAATGTCGCCTATGGTGGCAGAAACGCCCATGTCTTCAGCATTATATATGGCACCGCCGCGGGTTCCTTTATTATTAACAAAATCACCGGTCAGTTTGCCGATTTGGCGGTTGTTGTTATAAATAGCCGAATTCGTCAAGCCGTAAAAATTGTCTGTGACTGCCGCGCCGCCTTTGTTGACGTTAATTCTGTTGCTGCTGGCGCAAGCACCGCTCGGACAGACGCGGCTTAAATCAGGCTCATAGTGATAATATTGTTTTTGTTCTTCACCATTCACTTCTTCATAAGTGGCAAGATTATAATTTGAAATATCCGCCGGCGTGATTGACAAGCTGTAAATGCTGTTGGCCAAAGTCGGATTATAATTGAAAGCTGCGGCGGCCGGTTGAACGGCGGTCGTCATTAAGAGACATAAAACCGGTGAAATAACTGCCAGTTGTGCCGTTTTTGAATATTTGCACAAAATGGATAACTCCCTGAAGATTAATTAAATATAATATTAGATATTATGCTTAATTAAGGACTTTCAAATTAACCTTAGGGACTGTCTCTTATACACATCTCCGAGCCCACGAGACGGAGCTACATCTCG
>URWU01000169.1 GCA_900551585.1 uncultured Alphaproteobacteria bacterium
CAATA
Organism: uncultured Alphaproteobacteria bacterium; assembly: GCA_900551585.1. Classification (GTDB taxonomy): domain Bacteria; phylum Pseudomonadota; class Alphaproteobacteria; order RF32; family CAG-239; genus CAJLXD01. The sequence continues at coordinate 6 of URWU01000169.1, forward strand.
GTACCAATGTTACAGTGCGGCTTGCTCCGCTCAAATTTCTCTTTTGCCATTTAGATTTACTCCAAATAAAATTAAATTAAAAAAATTATCAAATTTCAGAATTTCGTTTTAGAGGAGCAGATAGAGTGATTTTGAAAGCAAGAAAAATTTTAGCGTAGTAAAACCTACGTGAATTTTTCGAGACTGAACAAAATCGCTCTAAATGCCCTATAAAACAAAATTCTATGCGTTTTTCGCCTTTACCTTCTCAGCAATATCCTTCGGCACTTCAGCATAGTGGTCAAAGACCATGGTAAACTGAGCGCGGCCTTGAGATAAAGAACGCAAAGTATTTACATAACCGAACATGTTGGCCAGAGGTACCTGAGCATCGATAACACGTGCATTGGCACGCTGGTCCATACCGTTAACCATACCGCGGCGAGAGTTCAAATCACCGATGATGTCGCCCATATATTCTTCAGGGGTAACAACTTCAACTTTCATAACCGGCTCAAGGAGCTTCGGATTAGCAGCGCGCATACCTTCACGGAAAGCAGCACGGGCAGCAATTTCAAAGCACATAACGTTTGAGTCGACTTCGTGATAAGCACCGTCGTACAGGGTACATTTAACACCGCTGACCGGATAACCGGCAATAACACCGGCGTCCATAGCTGAACGCAGACCTTTTTCAACACCCGGAACATATTCCTTCGGAACGTTACCGCCGACAACGGTGTTGGCAAATTCAAAACCATTATAGCCTTCAATCGGCTCAAATTTGATTTTAACTTTTGCAAACTGACCGGCACCACCGGATTGTTTCTTATGGGTATATTCGATATCGCAGGGTTTGGTGAAGGTTTCACGGTAAGCAACTTGCGGATCACCGACATTGCATTCTACCTTGAATTCACGTTTCAAACGGTCAACGATGATTTCCAAGTGCAATTCACCCATACCGCGGATAATGGTCTGACCGGAATCCGGATCAGAAGAAACGCGGAAAGACGGATCTTCCATAGCCAGACGAGACAAAGCCAAGCCCATTTTTTCAACATCGGCTTTGGTTTTCGGCTCAACGGCCAATTCGATAACCGGATCAGGGAATTCCATGTTTTCAAGAACGATTGCTTTAGACTGGTCGCAAAGAGTATCACCGGTGGTGGTATCTTTCAAACCGGCCAAGGCAACGATATCGCCTGCATGAGCTTCTTTCAAATCTTCACGTTTGTTCGAATGCATCAACAGCATACGGCCGACGCGTTCTTTTTTATCTTTAACAGAGTTATAGATATAAGAACCGGCAGTCATTGTACCCGAATAAATACGGGTAAAGGTCAATGAACCGACGAACGGATCGTTCATGATTTTGAAAGCCAGAGCAGCCAAAGGCTGATCATCGGCAGGATGTCTGACTTCGACAACATCAGTACCGGGTTTAACACCTTCGATTGACGGAATGTCGAGAGGAGACGGCAAGAAATCAATAACGGCATCCAACAGAGGCTGAACACCTTTGTTTTTGAATGCAGTACCGCAGAAAACAGGAACGAAATCCTGAGCAATGGTACCCTTGCGGATGCATTTTTTCAGAGTTTCAATACTGACTTCTTTACCTTCGAGGTAATCTTCCATAGCCTGCTCATCTTCTTCAACGGCAGTCTCGACCAAAGCATGATGATATTCTTCGGCTTTGTCTTTCAATTCAGCCGGAATATCTTTGATTTCAATCGGAGAATCAGCTGTATCACCGGTATAAACGATAGCTTTCATTTGCAGCAAATCAATAACGCCCTGGAATTCAGCTTCAGCGCCGATCGGCAGCTGCATAGCCAGAGGTCTTGCGCCCAAGCGGTCAACAATCATATCCAGGCAGCGGTAGAAGTTTGCACCGATACGGTCCATCTTATTGCAGAAGCAAATACGCGGAACACCGTATTTATCAGCCTGACGCCATACGGTTTCAGACTGCGGCTCAACACCGGCAACAGAATCGAATACGGTGATGGCACCGTCCAGAACACGCAAAGAACGCTCTACCTCAACGGTAAAGTCAACGTGGCCCGGAGTATCAATGATGTTAATTCTGTGGTCTTTCCAGAAGCAAGTTGTCGCAGCGGAGGTAATTGTAATACCGCGCTCCTGCTCTTGTTCCATCCAGTCCATGGTAGCAGCACCATCGTGGGTTTCACCGATTTTGTGATTAACACCTGTATAATATAGGATACGCTCTGTCGTAGTGGTTTTACCGGCATCGATGTGAGCCATGATACCGATGTTTCTATACATTTCGAGTTTATGTGTACGAGCCATTGTGTTTTTCCTATATTAAGTTAGAACTTGTAGTGAGAGAAAGCCTTATTAGCTTCAGCCATTCTATGGGTGTCTTCGCGTTTCTTAACGGCAGAACCTTTATTAGCGGCAGCATCTAACAATTCGTTAGCAAGTCTTTCTGTCATTGTTGTTTCAGAACGTTTCTTGGCAGCATCAATAATCCAGCGGATTGCCAGAGCCTGACGACGGTCAGCTCTAACTTCGCAGGGAACTTGGTAAGTAGCACCGCCGACACGACGAGATCTAACTTCAACAACAGGTTTTACATTATCAAGAGCATCATTGAAAACTTTCAATGCTTCTTGTTTGGTTTTCTGGACCAGGATATCAAAAGCTGAGTAAACGATTTTCTCGGCAACAGCTTTTTTACCGTGTTCCATAACATTATTCATAAATTTTGTTACTACTTTATCACCGTATTTGGCATCAGGTAGTACGCTTCTTTTTTCAGCGCTATGACGACGTGACATTATCTATTTCTCCTATTTAGGTCTCTTTGCGCCGTACAAAGAACGACGTTGACGACGTTTAGCAATACCCTGAGTATCCAAGGTACCGCGGATGATATGATAACGAACACCAGGTAAGTCTTTGACGCGTCCGCCCTTAATCAGCACCACTGAGTGTTCTTGCAAGTTGTGACCTTCACCAGGGATATAGCTGATTACTTCAAAGCCGTTTGTTAAGCGTACACGTGCCACTTTACGCAAAGCCGAGTTAGGCTTTTTAGGGGTTGTTGTATAAACCCTTGTACAAACACCGCGTTTTTGTGGACAAGCTTTCAAAGCCGGAACTTTGTTTCTCTTGACTTTTGGTGTTCGTGATTTACGAATTAACTGATTAATTGTAGGCATCACTAATTTCCTTAAGTATTAAATTTTAAACAAATGCTCAATTTTCAAACGAGTAAAGGGCACACTTATGCCCTCTCTCTAAATTGAGTCTCGGCATACTAGACTCAGCTCTTCTAATAGTCAACCCTAAAAATACAATTTTTTTCGCTTTTTGAGTCTAATTTTTTAATCCCTTTGAGACTTATTATATATAAGGTGAATCTGCGGCACCCTCGGCCCTACTCATTTTGCACAGAAAATGCGATTCGCGCGCCGGTTTCCGCCGTTTTTGATTTTTTGAGTCTATTTTGAGTCCATATATTGAAAGCGGCTGATAAAGAATTACCTTTAATTCAACTAAAGTTTTAAGGAGTAAAACATGTCTAAATTTTTACTGATGTCCGCCTTTTTACTACTGGCGGGCTGTTCGACCCGCATTGCCGATTTGAGCATTGTCGTTCCGCAAAACACACGGATTACCCAACAGAATTTATCATCAACTTCCACACAACACAACATCACCGGTGTTGACGAACGTCCGATGCTTCTGCTTTTTCCGCTCGGTTTTCCGACTTTTGAAAATGCCGTCAACGACACTTTGAAAAAAGGCGACGGCAATTTGCTCATCAACGTTCATGTGACCTCAACCTCTGACTGGTATATTTTATACGGCGTCAACCGC
>URWU01000170.1 GCA_900551585.1 uncultured Alphaproteobacteria bacterium
GTGGGCTCGGAGATGTGTATAAGAGACAGGTGACGGACATTTCGAAAAAATCAAACTCGGCGACCTGATTCACAAAGGCGGCGCGGCCGGCAAGATTTATCTGAATGCCAATAACCCCAATCAGGTGGCAAAAATTTTTCATAACCGCAACAAAAGCAGTACCAACCGCCAGAAGCTCGAAGCCATGCTTCTCAATGCGCCGCATTTTCCGTCGGCGGTCAAAGACGGCGTCAATTATGTGCAGATTGCCTGGCCGGAAGCTCTGCTTGAAGACGAAAACGGTTTCTGCGTCGGCTACCTGATGCCTTTTATCAAAATGAGCGAAGCCGTTTCGCTCGACCACCTGATGCAAAAGGCTATCCGCAAAAAATTACATCTGGCCGAAAATTATGCCTATCGTATTTTTGCAGCCTATAATCTGGCTTCAATGGTCACGGCGCTGCATAAATGCGGGCATTATATTGTCGATATGAAGCCGTCAAATGTTTCGGTTTATAAGAATAATATGATGGTGGCCATGGTCGACTGCGACGGTTTTTCCATTAAAGGTGAACGCAACCGCTATCCGGCCGAATTTGTCAGCGAGGAATATATCTATCCCGAAGGCATGGAGCAGGCTTGTGATGAAATGGGCGAGGAGCAGGATAAATTTGCTCTGGCGGTTATCATCTTCAAACTGCTGAATAACGGCATTCACCCTTTTTCCGGCGTCCCGCGCAAAAATGATGCCGATATGCTGACGATTCAAAACCGCATTGAGCAGTATCATTATGCCTACGGCCTGTGGCCGGATTCTTATCAGGCGCCGCACCCTTACAGCATTCATGAATATTTTGACAAGCAGACTCTGGAACTGTTTGAACGCGCTTTTGCCAAAGGCGGCAGCCGGCCGACGGCTTATGAATGGCAGGAGCATTTATGGAAATTGATGCATAATCTCAGAACCTGCAAAAAAGACCCGAATCACGTTTATTTCACATCAAAAGGCTGCGGCTTGTGCATGATGGAAGAAAAGTTTTATCATGACCTGTCAGATATCAAGAAACAAAAAGAAACGCCGGAAATGGTCCGCGGCATGGAAGTTGAATCCCTCAAGGTCGAGAATATGCAGAAAAGCAAGGAAGAAAAGCTGGCCTTGAATAATAAAATGCAGATAATTTCCGGTGCTTTGCTGGTCGTTTATATGTTGTTTTTTGCTTTTCTTTACAAACTGCTGCTGCCGATTTCAGATATTGTTCTTTCCATCGGCCTCGGGCTGCAGGCGATTATCGTGACGCTCATTATGCTGGGAATCAATCATCTATTCAAAAAATATTATGACGATTTGCCGCTCTTGAAAAATCGCGCTTTGATACAAATGTTACAGGTATATGCATTGATTTGCATAATTATCGCGTTGGTTTCAATTAACGATATTCCCAAGAATCTTCTTGATTTGGCCGTTAATTAAACCTAAACGGGAATAATTCGGCGGAGAAATGCATTTTTTACTCAACAATAAAATTTTTTTGTGTTATCGTATGCGACAGTTAAAAATATCAAAAAGAGGATAAAACTTTGAAAGAACTAAAACCCATTATGATTTCCGGCAAGGAAGTCCTGCCTTTGATTGAAGGCGGTAAAGGTATTAACGGTTCCGACGGACGGAGCAGCGGTGCCTGGGCGCATGAAAACTGTGTCGGTACTTTTTCCGGCGTCAGCCCTGACTATTATGACAGTCTCGGCAATGTTATTTTGGAAAAATATTTCAAAAAAGACCGTAAAGAACGCCATGACGAGATGATTGAACAATCTATTCTCGGCGGCGTGGCTCAGGCTCAGGTGGCTCATGAAGTCAGCGGCGGCAACGGTCGAATTCATATGAATATGCTTTGGGAACTCGGCGGTTCGGAGCAAATCCTGACCGGCGTTTTGGAGCGTGCCAAAGGGCTCATTCACGGAGTCACCTGCGGTGCCGGCCTGCCCTATAAACTGGGCGAGATTGCTTCCCGTTTCGGTGTTTATTACTACCCGATTGTTTCTTCAGCCCGTGCTTTTCAGGTTTTGTGGAAACGCGCTTATGCCAACTTTAAAGAATTTTTGGGCGGCGTTGTTTATGAGGATCCCTGGCTGGCCGGCGGCCACAACGGCTTGTCAAATGCCGAAGACCCGACCCAGCCGCAGTCTCCGTATAATCGTTTGGTCGAACTGCGGACAACCTTGAACAACCTCGGTCTCGGCCATTTGCCGATTATCATGGCCGGCGGTATCTGGTCTTTGAAAGAATGGGACGATTATATTGACAATCCGGATATCGGCAAAATTGCTTTCCAATTCGGTACGCGCCCGATGATTACCAAAGAAAGCCCTATCAGCGAAGCTTGGAAAAAAGTGATGCTGCAGGTTAAAAAAGGCGATGTTATTTTGCAAAAATTCAGCCCGACCGGTTTCTTTTCTTCTGCTATCAAAAATACTTTTCTGGAAAAACTGATGGCTCGCAAAAACGGTGAAGTTGCTTATTCAACCGAGCAGACTCCCGAATTTTGTTTCCCGTTGAAAATCAGCGAATCCAAAACCTATTATATTAAAGCTGAAGACGTTGAAAAAGCCAACCGCCAGAAACAGGCCGGTTTGACCGAAATCAAAGAAACACCGGACAACACGGTTGTCTTTATGTCTCCGGAAGACTGGAAACAGATGAAACAAGACCGTGCCAACTGTGTCGGCTGCCTGTCACAATGCCAGTTTTCGACTTGGTCACAAGCAAACGGCACAACAGGTAAAATTCCTGACCCGCGTTCTTACTGCATTCATAAAACCCTTTATGAAGTCAGCCACAACGGCAGCATTAAAGACAATCTGCTGTTTGCCGGACATCAGGTTTACCGTTTTGCAACCGACCCGTTGTATCGAAACGGTGTGCCTTCGGTCAAGGAACTGATTGAGAAAATCAAATCAGGCGATTAAGTCTGATATTTGTTTTATCAAAGAAAGCAACAAAAAGCCCCTCTGTTGAGGGGCTTTTCTTTTATTGGTGTATCAGTTGCTTAAAAAATTTAACCATTCTGCGGAGATTATTATTCCCTGCAAAATTTACGGTTCAGGAGTGCTGAAATCATTTCTGTTAAATTAACGGTTTTATCTTGCCACAAAAAGCGGCTCCGACACAACCCCTACTTTGGGTTAGGTCATTAAAAAGGCTCTGATTTATTACCATCAGAGCCTTTTTTACATCAAAATTTTAAATATGAATTAGTTTTGTCCCGTCATAAGCCAAGCGGAAAACGTCACAGTTTTTGACTTGTGAGACCGGGTCTCTGAAATAGCGGCGCAGAAGATTGATATTACCGCCGTGCAAAACGACTGCAGAACATTCTTCATGCCGGCAGATATCCGCCAAAACCGGCAGAACCCGCTGCAAAACCTCAACCACACTCTCGCCGCCGGGAAAAGCATTGTCAAACAAAGGCATATCCGTTCCCATAAATTTGGCATAAAGCTCGGGATAATTGCGTTCAATCTCAGCATAGGTCAAACCGTCGGCAGCGCCGTAATCAACCTCATGCAAATCTTCTTTAACATGATACGGAACGCCGATACGGGCAGAAATCCGCTCGGCCGTTTCAACGGCTCTTTTTAAATGGCTGCAGAACACGGCTTTGACGCCGACGTTTTGTAAATATTCAGCAACGGCATCGGCTTGTTTTCTTCCGGTTTCGGTCAAAGAAACATCACATTTTTCTGAGCAGCCGCCCCATATATTTTTAACATTATTTTCGGTTTGGCCGTGACGAATTAAATAAATTTGGTTCATATTTTCTCTATATTTTTAAGATTAATAATTCAGATTAACTT
>URWU01000171.1 GCA_900551585.1 uncultured Alphaproteobacteria bacterium
GAGATGTAGCTCCGTCTCGTGGGCTCGGAGATGTGTATAAGAGACAGATAAATAAAGATTGGTTCCGGCAAAAATCAGGGCAATCGACTGGCCAGCGGTTTCATCAATGACAATTTGTCCGGGATCTTTGACTTTGAGTGCTTTGGCAAAAGCATCGGCCACCGGAATACCAATGACGGAAATGACAATTGCAAAGCCGATAACACCGTAAATTCCGTAAAAATAAGCAAAAGCATACACAAAGGGCAGCGTGGCCAGCGATCCGCAGGTACCCGGCGCTTTTCTTGACTTTCCGCTGTAAAACCAGGTGGCTAAAAACTCTAATATTCTGTATTTTATACCTTTTTCTGTATTTTTCATTTTAAAAAACCTTTTATTTGTGTTATAGCTTATGCTGTATTTACTATCAAACAGCCTAAAAAAACAAGGCTATAATTTTAGAGAATTGGATAAGTTTGTAAAAAAAGCTGTATTTTAAAATTTTTTTTGGTATATATACAAAACCGTACTCCCGAACGGGAGACGTTTGTGCAATTTTATAGGTTTGTTTATGAGTAAGAAAACCGGTAAAAATAAGAAAAGTGAATATAATCCTCAGTTTCGCGAAAAGAAAACTTTGTTCGCCGATAAAGAGATTATCTTCCGTTCTCAGAACCGAGCCAAGGTTCTGACCATCTCCTCCAAAGCTCAGGTCATCTTTTTAGGTCTCCTGCTGCTTATTGGTATCTGGAGTTTTTATTCTTATCATATATATAATAAGTCCGGTATCATAATTTCAGTCAAAGACCGCGAGTTGGAATCAACCCGCGACGCTTATGTCGACCTGATGGGCGATTTTATGTCCCTGCAAAAAAATATTACCGGTATGTTGGCCAATCTCGGCAATAAGGGGCCGAAACAGGATATTGAAAAATATAAACGCCAGGCCACGGCCGTTGAGGATAAAATCAAACAGATTGCTGCCGAACGCGAATGGGCTTCAACCGAAAAACTGGAAGAAAAAATTACTTTGAGCGAAGCTGTCCTGCAGCGCGATATTGCGACTTCCGAGCGAGATGAACTGAAAAAACAGATGAACGCCATGGAAGATATTATTGATGAGCTGAAAGAAGCCGAAATGGAAGTTTTGGAGAAAGTTTCCAAAATTTCTTCCCGCGAGGTTGGCAAAATCAAAGGTGCTTTCAGCGAAATCAATGTGCCGCTGAAAAAGAACGGCTTATACTTCAATCCGCTGGCCAACCGCAAAAACGGCAAAGGCGGTCTGTTTGTTCCTGAGCCGCGCCCGCAGATTAGAGATAAACAGATAAATGCCAAAATCGAAGCTATTTTCAGCGATGTTGAAGATTTGGACTATTATAAAGAAGTTGCGCAATATGTTCCTTTGGGTAAACCGGTTTGGAGCTATTGGGTAACATCTCCTTACGGCGGTCGTCCTGATCCGTTTAATAAAAAGAAAGCGCGCCATAAAGGCGTTGATTTGGCCAGCCGTACCGGTAATAAAATTAAATCTATGGCCAAAGGTAAGGTGACCCGTGCCGAATATGCCGGCGGTTACGGTAATTTGGTTGTTGTTGACCATGGCAACGGATTTGTCACCAAATACGGCCATATGAATAAAATCTATGTCAAAAAAGGCCAATACGTCGATGTTGAAGATGTCCTCGGCGAGGTCGGAAGCACCGGCCGTTCTACCGGACCGCACCTGCATTATGAGGTCTTGTTCCAGGGACGCAATGTTGACCCGATGCCGTTTGTTAAAGCTAAAATTTCTTAAAAATCAGAGGTAATTATGAAAAAGTTAAAAAGACTCATCTACTTAAAATTCGCCAGATCATTAAACAAAAATGCATCTGATGTGCCTGTTCCGACAATCATCAGTGAAAATACCCGCGTCAACGGCGACATCATCAGCAGCGCGATTCTGCACATTGACGGCCACGTTGAGGGCGACATCACTTGTGAAGAACTGGTTATCGGCAATAAAGGCGTTGTTGAGGGTTCTGTTTCGGTCAAAAATCTGCAGCTTTACGGTACTTTGAACGGCAAAGCCGCCGCCGAGAAAATTTTCATTGCCAAATCAGCCAAATTGATTGGTGATGCAACTCATGTTTCAATCGCAATTGAGCCGGGGGCTTACATCGACGGCCGCTGCATGCGTGTCGGGGATCCGATTCCCGCAGAAGCTGCCAAACCGGAATTGCTGATTACTGATGCTTCCAAGAGCAAGAAGCACGCTTAGTTACCTTGGGTTTATCAAAAGAATGGAGCAATTTTCCTATTGTCTCCATTCTTTTTTTTGTTTATAACTATGCCTATATTAAAAATCAGAGGATTAAAAGATGGCTGCAAAAACAGTAAAAAGCGATTTTATAACCACCGGCGTTGTGGCACAAAACCGCCGTGCCAATTTTGATTATCTGATTGAGCAGAAATTTGTTGCCGGATTACAGTTGACCGGAACCGAAGTCAAATCTCTGCGGCTCGGCCATGCCAATATCAACGATGCCTACGGCATTGAAAAAGACGGCGAATTATATATGTCTAATATGTTTATTGCCGAATATGCCAACAAAGGTTATGAAAGCCATGTTGAAAAACGTGACCGTAAACTGCTGCTGAAGAAAAAAGAGATTATTGACATTATCAACGAGTTAAACCGCAAAGGCTCAACTTTGGTAGCCATGCGCCTTTATTTTAATGATAAGGGCCGCGCAAAGCTGGAAATCGGTTTAGGCCGCGGTAAAAAGAATTATGATAAGCGCGAAGCGACCAAAGAGCGTGATTGGAACCGCGACAAACAGCGCATTCTAAACAGCGCCAATCATTGAGTTGTTTAGGAATAAAATCCTTGACATTCAGCTAAAAATAGCATAGGCTAACCTGTCACTTAGGAAAAGTGTCTTTAAAATCCGTTGAAGAAATTCAGCGGATTTTTTTATTTTAAACAATTCTATCCGGAGAAAAAAATGGGTGCTTATTTAAAAATTTATATCAAGAAAAATGCAATCGGCCATGTCCGTTATGAAATAGGCGACGGTCGGGGCTATAAAGAAATTCGTGGTTTGAGTGTAAAATATTCTAATTTTATAAAAAAAGAAACAATTTATGAAAAAGGTGAAGAAGACAGTCATGGTATCAGTATTTATGATGAAGACAACTATCTCTCATCAGATGAAATTCCCTTGGAACGAGAAGAGTTAATCGGCGCAATGGCCTATACCAAAATGAATGATGAAAAGGAACAAAGTTACAATGCTGTAACGAATAACTGTAATGATTTTACATCAGGGCTTCTTGCTGCAGCCGGTAAAAAAGGTTGTGTTAGTGATTATTTAAGTAAGGAGCAAAAAGAAAGTTTTCATGGTAGCCAGGCTTTAGATTTTTATAAATGTAAAATTCCTGAAAAGGCAGAAAATTTTGCTAAGAAAGTAGGTGATAAAATAAAAGAAAAGAGTAAAGAAGTAGTTTGTAACGGTATTGTGACTGTAGGGAGTTATATGAGAATGGGTAATTTAGTAGAAGGCTATCAGAGAAGTTGTGGTAGACATTAAAAGCTTTTATCATTATATTATTCTTATGTTTTATTTAGTTTTATTTTTTACCCTGCTTCCAAGTCTGGCTTGGGCTGAAGATTCATATACTCTGACCATCGTTTTGACGGAACGATTAATGTTGTATTCGTTTGTGCTGATAGTCGGCTTGGAAGCATGGGTCATACACAAATATCTCTCGGGAATAAATAAAAAGCAGAGTCTTATAACTGTCTCTTATACACATCTCCGAGCC
>URWU01000172.1 GCA_900551585.1 uncultured Alphaproteobacteria bacterium
TGTAGCTCCGTCTCGTGGGCTCGGAGATGTGTATAAGAGACAGAGCTTATTCTTAAAGACATTGACGCCGTCATTGCCCGCGACCCGGCTACAACCAGCCGTACAGAAGCGGTTTTGTGCTCTTCGGGACTGCACGCAATCCTTTTTTATCGCCTCAACCACTACCTTTGGAAGAAGAATTTTAAGCTCACCGCCAGAGTATTATCGCAATTTGCCCGCTTTTTGACCGGAATCGAAATTCACCCCGGTGCCCGAGTCGGCCAAGGATTTTTCATTGATCACGGTATGGGTGTCGTCATTGGCGAAACCACCGAAATCGGCAACAACGTAACCATGTATCATGACGTTACCTTAGGCGGAACCACCGTTTTTTCCGCCAAAGGCAAAGTTATGACCAAACGCCACCCGACCATCGGCAATGACGTTATTATCGGCTCCGGCGCTCAGGTTTTAGGACCGATAAAAATCGGCAACAATGTCAAAATCGGCTCCAACGCCGTTGTCATTAAAGATGTTGAAGCCAATTCAACGGTTGTCGGTGTTCCGGCTCACAAAGCAGAAAAAGGCAAGCAAGACAAAAAATGTTTTGAAGCTTACGGAATTAATGCTAATTTAAAAGACCCGATGGAGCAGAAAATTGACTGCCTCACCAGAGAATTGGAAGACTTAAAGCAACAACTGGCCAAAATGAAAAACGGAAACAAAGATGCCTGAGAATTCTTTAGGGATAAATAAACTTCCCTCACAAACCAAAGTCTGCGTCGCTATGTCCGGCGGGGTTGATTCTTCTGCCGCCGCCGTTTTGTTAAAACAGCAGGGTTATGATGTTTTCGGCCTGACCATGGACTTGCTGCAAGAGCCTTATTGTCCGCACGTCTCCTCAATTAAAGACGCTGCCGTTGTTGCCAAACAAATAGGCATCGAGCACCATTATATGGATTTGAAAAAAGAATTTGCCGACCAGGTGGTTAATTACTTCACATCATCTTATCTGAGTGGCCTGACCCCCTCGCCCTGCATTATGTGCAACCGCTATATCAAGCTCGGTCTTCTGGCTGATAAAGCCCGAGAACTCGGCGCCGATATTTTGGTAACCGGACATTATGCCAAAATTGAAGTAACCGGACACGGGATCGAACTTCACCGCGGTGATGATTTGAAAAAAGACCAAAGCTATTTTCTGTTTGATATTGAAAAGCGTAACCTCCAAATGCTGCGCTGCCCGCTGGCTCATTATACCAAAGACCAAACCAGAGAAATCGCCAAACAGGCCGGACTGCAGATTTATCAAAAATCAGACAGCCAAGACATTTGTTTTGTCGCAGAAGGCAAATATGTGGAACTGATTGAAAAACTGCGCCCCGAATTTGACAGCCGCCCCGGCGATATTATCACCACATCGGGCAAAATCCTCGGCCGCCACAAAGGACTGATTCATTACACGGTCGGACAACGCCGCGGCTTAGGAATTGGCGGCGATATCGGAATTTTATATGTTTTGAAACTAGATACAAAAAATAACCGTTTAATTGTCGGCGCACAGGAAGAACTCAAAACCCAAAAGGTTTTAATCAAAGACATCAACTGGCTCGGAGAAGAAAAACCGGCGGAAACCGATTTGATGGTCAAACTCCGCTCGCGTCAAAATGCCGTCGCCGCAAGGGTCAGATTTTTGGAAAATGACATGGCCGAAGTCACCCTTCTGGAAGATTTTTACGGCGCAGCGCCGGGACAAGGCTGCTGTTTTTACGACGGCACAAGGGTTCTCGGCGGCGGTTTTATCTGCAAAGAAGCATAAAAACGCAGATTTAATGAAATTGTAACTATTATTGCATACAAATATATTATAGAATAGAACTATAGGGTCAGTAGGAGAAAGTCCATGAGACATACAATCGGCATATTTGCTTTTCTAGGCATTGTCTTGATGTGCGGCGCGGCAAATGCACAGCTGCCGTCTAATCCCTGGGCACCCCACCCTAATGACGGTTATTTCGGTGACAACGTTGCCGAAACCAATAATCCGACCCATGCCCCCGTTTATGACAACACTTCCGGCGGCGGAGAAATTCTTCCTGTCGACCCGTGGGCAAGAGCCCGCGACAAAAGCGGCGTCAAAACCTGGCGCGGCAGCGGCCAGCACGGCAAGCTGAATTATATCGGTGAAGCAACAACTTATACTGATGCCAAAGGCCAGGAAATGATAGCACCCGAAGTCAACCGCCACAATATGAATGTTGCTTTGCAACACTTAAGAAAAATGGGATATAAAATCCCCGACAGTTATGATGAAGGCATTAAAAACATGCCGAAAAATTATGCCAAAGGTTTACGTCAGGCTTACGACAACCTGCTTCAGGCCGATGTCAGAGACGACCCGCTCGGCGGTATTGCCAACGGCATGATGGAAGGTTTTGAAAGAGGCACCGGCCTTGACATTGAAAACCTCCTCTTCAATTCCATTGATATCTTGTCAACTGACTAATCATTAGGAGAAAAGCCATGTTCAATAAATTTATCAGCCTGACTGCTCTGGCTTTAATCTTTTCAGTCAATGCTCATGCACAAGAAGCAGATGTCACCGCGGAAGAACCTGTTTCCAGCGAAGTTTTGCTGCAACGGGAAACAATCGCCCAGAAAAATGCCGTCTTAAAAGACATCAACAGCCATGTTTATAAAACAAATGAATCCGAGCTGCGCGAATTTGTCCGCAACTCTAATGCCATGAAAAAAATTATTGATCCTGACGCCGTTGTTGAAGACGTAAATGTCAAAGACAAGGAAGCCGTCAGTAAATTTATGCAAAAAGACATCGGTCTGCCGGAAAAAATCGTCGTTTCTCAGCCGACGGAAGAAACGGGCGACAGAGTTTATAAATCCCGCGCCAGCCAAGACCTCAGATAAAAAAATAAGATAAAGGCAAAAAAGATAATGCAAAACCAACCTGCGATTATTTTAGTCAATCCGCAATTAGCGGAAAACGTCGGTATGTCCGCCCGGGCCATGATGAACTGCGGCTTATACGAACTTCGGCTCGTTGCCCCGCGTGAAGACCATCTTTCTCCAAAAGCAATCTCGGCTTCTTCCAATGCCGAAGAAATTTTATACAAAGCCAAGGTTTATGCCACCACTTCCGAAGCAATAGCCGATTTAAATCAGGTTTATGCCTCAACCGCCCGCCACCGCGACCAGATTAAAGCCGTTTATAATGCCGATTCTGCCGCTTTGGAAATTAATGACTATCTGCAAAAAAATATTAAATGCGGTATTTTGTTCGGCTGCGAACGCACCGGGCTGCATAATGATGATGTCTGCCTGGCAAATGCCATTATCAATATTCCCCTCAACCCGCGCCACAGTTCGTTGAATCTGTCTCAGGCCGTGCTGCTGGTCGGTTATGAATTTTATAAAACCCAGATTGAAAAACCGGTCGCTCATTTGGAAATGAACGGCACCGAATTGGCTTCAAAAGACAAAATCATCAAATTTCTGGAACATCTGGAAAGCCAGCTGACTGAATGCGGCAACTTCAAAATCGGCGAAAAACGTGAAAAAATGGTCATCAACCTGCGGAATATTTTCACCCGCAATCAAATGACCGAACAAGAGCTCAACACGCTCTACGGCGTGGTTAATTATATCGGCCACAAAAACGCCTCTTCAGACTAAAAATCTGCTTTTTGATAAATATATTAAGCTGTCTCTTATACACATCTGACGC
>URWU01000173.1 GCA_900551585.1 uncultured Alphaproteobacteria bacterium
CAGCGTCAGATGTGTATAAGAGACAGTTACGGCACCCATGATATGTTTTTGGCCGAAATCGTCGCCGTCAACGTTGATGACAAATATATTGACGAAGAAGGAAAATTATGGCTCGAAAAAGCCGGTCTGGTTGCTTATGTTCACGGTTTTTACTATACCCTCGGCCGCAACCTCGGCAAATTCGGTTTCTCGGTTGAGAAAAAAGTGAAAAAAACACCGGCCAAAGATTTTGTCGTTAAAGAAGAAGTAACAGCCGAAACTAAAAGCGAAGCTCCGGCTAACAGCGAACGCAAAGCCAAAAACGACCGTTTTGCCAATAAAGACAAACGCTTTGTCCGCAGTGACCGCCGTGACGACGGTTACCGCCCGCGCCGTGATGACCGCGGAGACAGCTATCGTCCGCGCCGGGAAAACCGCGATGATGATTATCGTCCGCGCAGAGAAAATCGTGATGATAATTTCAGCCCGCGCAGAGATGATGATTATCGTCCGCGCCGCAGCAGAGATGATTATGAGGGCAGCGACCGCCGTGGCAGAAGTTTTGATGATAAACCGCGCAGCTCCCGCAGCTACGGGGACAAACCGCGCACAGCCCGCAATTTTGACGACAAGCCGCGTGAAAGAAGAGCTTTTGATGACCGCAAGCCCAAAAGATTCAGCGATGAGCGCAGAGAGCGCCCAAATGAAAATAAGCTGAAAAAATTTGACGGCGAAGTTAAGTTCAAAAGAGCACGCCGCGATGAGACAGAAGAGGTTAAAGCCCCGCGTAAGCATTACGGCAAACCCAGAAACAAAGCCTAAAAAAAAGCCTTATCCGTTAAAGATAAGGCTTTTTTTATTTTTGAAATTGAGAAGAATTTATTCTGCTTTTTGAATCCGCCGCCAGTAATCCTGCTCGCGGATTAGATTCAGGCGCGCCGTTTCCTCAAATTTTTTGCGAAAATAATCGGTTTTCAGCAAAAACTCTTTAGCAAGAAGCTTTTGGATTTCTTCTAACCTTTTTTCTGCATAACTTTTCTCATCCAAAGAACTGGACAGCAGCCATTCTAAAGCAAAACTTCCGTAATTGTTTTTGTCGCCCAAACGGATTTGGGTTACATCTGCCAAAATACGGTCATTTTCATCAAGAGAATCTGCCGGAAAATCTGTTGCTTCGCTCCGCAAAACATCTATCAGTTTCTCGACCTTTGCAGCCTCTTCACGAGACAAATGCTCCAGCAAATGCCGGGCCGCCGCTTTAGAAGCCTCGCGTCCCTCTTTGTTCTTCCGGTCATCAAAATAAGCATAATAAATGGCCGCTTTTATCAGGTTATAGTCCGTTATCTCTTTACAATTGCGATGGTAGATATTGAGATAATTGATACAATAACCGATAAAGAACAAAGAATATTCAGCCGGACGAAGATATCTGCCGCGTAAATCATACCACATTTGTTCAATGTCGTCATATTCCAAGACGTCATCAAAACCAAAGTCGACACAGAGTTTGCGGAAATCAGCCGCCAGAGATTTTGCCGTCAGCAGATTTAAGATATGCGGCGTGACAAAATTTGCAGCTACGGCATATTCCTGACAAAAAGCAAATTCCTTGGCACTGGAAGAAGAAATATAAGTCAGCTTTTCCTGCGGGACCGTAATCTGATGTTTGCTCAGATGAACCCGGCGGACATCGCAGAGCATTTTGTTCATCATACTCAGCTTTGACTCGAAGTCATGATCACCGACCAGTCTTTCGCCGCGGATTATCGTATCGACATGATTGCGAATCGCAAAATCAACGCTCATATCATCAAAGCATTCAACTCTGATAATTTTAGGATTGGCTTTCAACCGTTGCAGCGCTTCAATTTCAGCCATTGAAAAATCGCGGCCTGTCAAAAAGCGATGTTCATAGTTTTCGCGCAAATCTTCAAGCGCCAAATTTACCATGTGCAGCCGGTAGTTGCGGCTAAACAGCGGCTTCTGCTTGTCAGGATTTTTGCCGATGGCAATAATCACTTGGTCATAGGCCGTCAAAATATCAATGATGATTGCCAGATGACCCCAGGTAATCGGATCAAACGAACCGACGTAGACGGCAGTTTTTTTACTATTTTCCATAAAGAATTGTATTAAGTTATTAATCTGTTTTATTTTATGGCATTGCGGACACGCATTAATATCTCGCCGAGATGATTATCAGGTTCGATTATTTCCGCATCTCCGGTTGCAAGCAGTTTCTGCCGCAGTTCTTCACAAAAAGAAAATTTTTGCCAGACAAGCTCGTACATAACCCGAAACTTCATCTGCGGCCAATTTTCTCTCAGTTCGATTTGCGCTGATTCGCCGAGTTCTTTGGCCTGAGAAGCGCTCAGAGATTGGAATTGAAACCTGTCAGCGCGCCTGGAACATTTGGCGGCCTGATAAGCTTTTTCAACGCAATCAAACTCGATTCCATCAAATTCTACCGTAAAAGAGCAAGGAAATTTGCTGTCATCCGGCCCGTAAGGATAAGAATTTGACAAAAACACCGTATTTTCGGAATTAAATCCCTCAATTTTTTTCTTACACATAAGCTATCTAATTTAATATTTTATTGGGTTTCAGCTTAGCAAATCCTTGAATATTTGTCAATTTCTTTTGTTTTGGACTTAATTATTGACAGAATCCCCAAAACATGTTATATCTTCTTTCGTACTGCACTAATTATTGGGAGTTTGATGAATGTCATATTTCGACAACGATAAAACCAAAGAATTTGAACGATTGTTTACCGACAAAGATATTTTAGGCCTTGAAGCGTTTGTCGATAAAAACACCACCTACAAAAAAATTTACAACACTTTCAAAGGCCGTTTCTACTTCGACGCCAAAAACAAGTTCTCTTTTAAGATTTCCCCCGACCTCAAAACCGCAGCCCTCATCTGCCAGCTCTACGAAAAAAATTCTGCCCCCGCTTCTCCTGATTATAATCTGGAAATTCTCATTGCCAAAGCCGATAACTGCGGTGAATTTCACCGGTCGGAAAATATCCGTTACGATTATCAGGATCATATGCGTTTTGCCGGTTTAGAAAATAATGCGGTGCTGCTGACCTGCACCGACAACCCGTATCAGACAATGCGGCGCTATCTGCGCAGCAGTCCGGATTATGCCGGTCTGCCGAAATTGGAAATGATTATTTCCCCGGAACTTGAGGATCGTAAACAATTGCTGATTTTAGCACGCAAAAAATATCGTGCCACGGCAACACCGATTGTCAAAAGCAAGTATCCGCCTAACGCCCTGCAAAGCAAACTGGCGGTTTGGAACAGTTTCAAAAAATCAGACTTCACGCTTAACTGACTTATACAACAGTCGCGTCATAAAAAAACCCGGGACGATACCCGGGTTTCTTTTTTATAACTATCTAGGCAGCCTTGCCGATTTTTTTGACACCGCCCATGTAAGGCTGCAATTTGGCCGGAATGTTAACCGTTCCGTCAGCATTCTGGTGGTTTTCAATAAACGGCACCAAAGCACGCGGGGTTGCAATACCGGTGTTGTTCAGCGTGTGAACATATTTGACCTTGCCGTCGGCATTGTCACGATAACGCAGATTGGTACGGCGGGCTTGCCATTCGGTAATGTTGGAGCAGGAATGCGTCTCACGATAGCAGTTTTGTGACGGAACCCAGGCTTCCAAGTCATACTGGCGGTATTTTGGCGCGCCCATATCGCCGGTGCAGACTTCCAAAACC
>URWU01000174.1 GCA_900551585.1 uncultured Alphaproteobacteria bacterium
CCTACACAACCGCTTCCTGTACCGATTGCTCCGGTACCAGAACTATCAATACCGGATGGTCTTGCAACTCCGGTTATCACCAATCCGGAAGCTCTTGTGTTCAGGACAAAGCCGCCGTCGGTGATATCCTCTACTCCGATATGACGACTTCAAGCAGCATTATCTCAGGAAAAACTCCTATCGGTGTCGTTTTTAACGGTGACAAACGTTTAGCCTTGGGGTTACACCATTTTGCAAACGGCCATCAGTTTTCTTATGGTTATGCCAATAGTCAATGGACTGCCGACAACGTCGACATTCCGCAATTGGCCAACAAAGATCAATCTGCAGCGCTGTCGGATTGGAACGGAAAAGGGAATACTAAAACAGTCTTAGCTTACTGTAAATCGACTAATATGCATTGTCCGGCTTTTGAATATGCCAATAATTATACAACGGCCGGAACCTCCGCAGGAGATTGGTATTTGCCGGCTTTAGGAGAGGTTGTTGATATATGTAATAATTTGAAAATATTAAATCCCAGACTGCAGCTGCTTAATGGCGATATCTTGGATTTAGGAGGCGTTTGGTCTTCAACGGAAAAAGAACAAAGCACCGCCTGGGCACCATTCATTAATCAAGACGGAACTTATAGCAATGGCAGTTATCATACAAAAAATTGGGTACGCCTTTCTATTCCTGTTATTAATTATTAAAGGATAATAAAAAAAGCCCCTCTTGCCGAGGGGCTTTTGTTTTAAGCGAAAATCTTTTTATCCAGACGTTCCAACTCGTCGATGTAGCCGGAAATCAGGCTCAGCCCCTTATTCCAGAAAGCCGGATCCGACGGGTTCAAGCCGAAAGGTTTCAATAATTCGTCATATTCGGTAATCGCCGTCTTGGACAACATTTCCAGATACTGCGCCGGGAAGTTTTGAACTTTATCCTCCTGCGAAACCTGATATAAAGAATTTACCAGACAATCGGCAAAAGAATAAGCATAAACATAAAAAGGCAGGAAGAAGAAATGGCCGACCTGTGCCCAGATATAAGCCGAGTTTTCATCAACAACGACGGAAGAACCCAAAACATCTTTTTGAACTTCAACCCAGATATCTGCCAAACGCTGTTCGGAAAGCTCGCCGTTTTTGCGTTCGTCATGGGCTTTGCTCTCAAAAAAGTGAAAAGCAATCTGACGGAAAGCCGTATTAATCATGTCGTTCACTTTAGAAGCAATTAGGCAGAGTTTGGCTTTATCATCGTCAATGGAGCGCAGCATAGACTGGAAAGTAATCATTTCACCAAAAACGGAAGCCACTTCTTCCGAGGTCATGCGGCTGGTTTCGTTCAAGTCACCGTTTTTCTGACGTAGGCGCATATGGCAGCCGTGTCCCAGTTCATGAGCCAAAGTCAGGACATCATTTTGTTTGCCGACAAAGTTCAGGAACAAATAAGGATGCTTGGTGCTGGTTGTGCCGGCAGCGAAAGCACCGCTGCGTTTGCCGTCGCGCGGCGGCACGTCAATCCAATTATTTTCGAAGAAAGGCAGCGCAGTTTTATACAAATCTTCAGAAAATTCCTTATACGCATTCAAAACCAATTTGACGGCCTCGTCCCAGCCATAATGCAAGTCTGCGGCAAAAGGCAGCGGCGCGTTTCTGTCCCAATACTGTATTTTATCAACGCCGAGCCATTTAGATTTAAGTTTATAAAAACGGTGGCTGATATTCTGATAATTTTTTTTGACCGTTTCTGCCAGCGCATCAACAACCTCGTCTTTGACATTCTCACTCAGATTGCGCTCGGAAATCGGTTTGGCAAAACCGCGTTTGCTATCCTCAATCGCCTTGTCTTTTATCACCATATTATAAATGAAAGAGAACAACGGGGCATTTTCTTTGGAAACGCGATTCAGCTCTTTGCCGGCTTTTTCTCGGACTTTCGGGTCTTTGTCCTGCAAAAGTTTGCTGATTTCGGCATCATTATATTCTTTGCCGTCAACAATGTATTTGAGGCGCGAAGAATGCTCTTCATACAAGCGAACCCAGGCCGAAGACGAAGTGACTGATTTTTCCAGAAAGACTTCTTCAACCGCTTCGCTTAATTCATGTTTTTTGAAACGGCGGACGCGTTCCAGCCAATATTTGTAAGCGGCAACGGACTCGTCTTTAAGCCATTCCGCAAGTTTTTCATCGGGAATCTGGTTGATTTCCAAAGTGTAAAAAACCGAGGGTTTGGCATAATCTGTCAGTTTTTCGCTGATGTTCTGATAAAAAGCCATCGCCTCGGCGTTTTTCATCTGCGTACACATATTCAGGTAGGCAAATTCGCCGAGAAGGCTGCCGATGACCGAAATTTCTTCATAAATTTTGATTGTCTTACCGAATTCGGCGGCAGTCATATTTTGCAGACGGCCTTTATAATCGGCAGCAAACTGCTCGGTCATTTTTTGATATTTTTGCAAATCTTCATTGATTTTCGGATCGTTAATTCCGTTATACAAATCTGATAAATCCCAGCCGGGGAGATTATTTTTTGTCATTCGTTTTTTCCTTTTCGGGCTGTTGAGGCTGTGACATTTCCGGTTTATTTTCAAGCTGCTGCTTTTTAATCTCGGCATTTTGTTTTTCAATAATGTCACTCAGCTGTTGTAGTTTAAGCAAATCAAGCTCGGGATGGCTTCCTTCCTGATAAAACTCGGCGTCTAAGTCATCTCCGGCCGCGGCGGCTTCGGAAGTTTCGGGCTTGAAGATATAGTTGGACCAGGGGGCACTCTGCTCTCCGCTGACCCAGAGTCTGACACCTTTGCCGATGACTTTGATGTCACACCAGCTGTTTTGCATTATCTCGCCGAAAATGCAGCGGTATTTGGTTTCGGCCGGACAGTTCAGTATATTCTGCGCCAAAGCTTCGGTACAGGGAATAAAACCGCGTTTTTTTAAATCCTGACGCGGCGAAAGCAAAACCAGCAGAAAGAACAGAAAGCCCACCAGCAAAATGAAGCTGGTGAGCATTCCGAACCAATATTCTTTTATAAAAGCCCAAAATTTTGCCATATATTATTTGCCGTTTCTTTTCTGCAACAATTCTTCCAGGAAAGCCAGCTCTTCACGGGTATTGGCTGCGGCGGCTTCATTAACCGGGCATTCAACGGCGCTGCATTTCAAACCTTTTTTCAGAGCAATGGCTACTGCGTCTGTAAGATAATACTCGCCGGCGGCATTTTCATTAGAGACGGCGTCTAAAATTTCAAACATTTTTTCACCGTCAAAGCACATCATGCCCGAGTTGCAGAATTTGACCGCGCGTTCTTCATCATTGGCGTCTTTATATTCGACAATGCGGGTCAGTTCGCCGTTTTTCATAATCAGGCGGCCGTAACGGGCGGCATCATCCGGCGTAAAGCCCAGACAGACAACGGCATAGCCTTCGCGGCGTTTGTTCAGCATTTTTTCAATGGTATGCGGCGTATATAATGGCTGGTCGCCGAAGATGACCAAAACATCGCCTTTGAAACCGTTCAGAGCCTCGCGGGCACATTTGACGGCATGGCCGGTTCCCAGCTGCTTGTCCTGAACGCAGGTTTTGTAAGGAGAAACTTCTTTTTTGACCAAATCTCCGTCCTGTCTCTTATACACATCTCCGAGCCCACGAGACGGAGCTACATCTCGT
>URWU01000175.1 GCA_900551585.1 uncultured Alphaproteobacteria bacterium
CTCTTCGGCAATATCTCTGATAAAAAACAGAAAATTGCCGATACCGACCATTGAGCGCTGCTTGATAATGCGGTTGTCGTTAAAACTTTTTTCAATGCCCAGTTTCTGACAAAAAGCATACAGAAACTGCCATTTATAATCCACGACACCACGCGGCAGAATAACAATCTTGCCGGAATAAGGAACATAAAGCGCAATAAAACTGTCTGCCCCGCAACACAAAATCAGCGTGTAAGCCAAACAAGTCTGATGAAAGGCCAGACTTTTATATCCGATATCCTTGTAATAATCCGAAAAATCATCTTTCAGCTTAACATAAGCCAGACACCATTTCGGTTGAACAATTTGACAGCGGGTATTGCCTGTAATAATTTCATTTGCTTTAGCCATCATAGCCGGTGTAATCATCGCTCGAAACAGGCTGTCATCAATAAATAAATTAATGATAGCCGAAGAGTCATTTACTTTCATTTTCCAATAATTTTTAAACAATACCTAAAATAACTAATACCAAGCGGTGATAATAGTTATTTGCAGAAAAACAGTCAATTATTTTATATGATTACGCAACAAGTTCAAAACGGGGTTTGCCGTTCGGAAGAGTTTCTTCAAACATCTTCAGCGGCCGGGCCCAAATCTGCGCCTTATTTTTGACATTGGCATAAATCACCAATTCTTCGTTGGTTTCGGTATGAGTGGCAATTTCCAAAACAAGATAGCAATTGCCTTTGTAATGCTGATAAATTTGTCCGCGATGAACCATAAAAAAACTCCCGACATATTTTATAATAGAAAGAGATTTAAGAATGAGAAATAAATCACTCAGGATACCCGTTATACAATCTCTTGTGCCTTATACCCCACGGCCACCAAATATTCTTCCGGCGATCCCTGACGACTGGCATCCGGCTTGGCATGAGAAACTTTGGCAAAATTCTTTTTGACATCGGCCAGTAAAGCTCCCTCGGCACCGCCTTTGAAAACTTTGGCAATAAAAATACCGCCCGGAGCCAAAACTTCTTTGGCAAATTCATAAGCTATTTCAACCAGCCCTATAGTGCGCAAATGGTCTGTCTGCTGATGGCCGGTCGTATTGGCCGCCATATCGCTCATGACAATATCGGCTTCGCCGTTCAAAAGCTCTTTCAACCGGTCTGCCGCTTCAGGCTCTGTGAAATCCTGCTGAATTAAGGTTGCGCCTTTAATCGGCTCTGTTTCAAGAATATCAATACCGACAACCTGACCGGTTCCCTTATTGCGCTCAACGGCAACCTGTGTCCAGCCGCCGGGAGCACAGCCCAAATCGACAATCGTCTTGCCTTTGCCCAAAAAGCGAAATTTTTCATCTAATTGAATCAGCTTAAAAGCCGCGCGTGACCGATATCCCAAGCGCTTGGATTCAGCCACGTAAGGATCGTTCAACTGCCGTTCAAGCCAACGGTTGGAAGATTTATCACGGTATTTTGAGGTTTTAACCCGCACTGTCAACGAATGACGGCCGCGGATTTCCTTTGCCGATTTAGTCAACTTTGCCATATTTTATCATCTTTTCCATCAATTGCGGACAAACTTTCTGAGCCGGAGAATGCTCTTTTTTGTAAGTTTCTATCAATTCTTCAAGTATACCGTCTTTGGCGCTTTTCAATGATGCCGTCAGCTCTTTGGCCCCCAGACGGTCATATATGGTTTTGAAAATGACACTCGCCGCGGTAAAGATAAACGACCGCTTTTTGCCGATATATTCATCTTCCAGCATTTGCGGCTGTTTAAGCGTGAAAATACGCGCAATCTGCTTGTCAATATCGCAGCATTGAATGCAATGGCCGTCGGCCATATCCCGGTCATATTTTCCGAATTGGTGTATCATGGACACAAAACGCAACGGCGTGCTGGAAGTTGCCACAAAACATAAGTCGCCGCGTTTTTCTTCCAGTTTGGAATCTTTCACAAAACCATCGACATAACCGGCAATTTCCTGTTCCAGTTTTTGAGCTTTTTCCGGATGATATTCAATCAGGTCAAAAGCTTCGGAAGCATTGCGCGCGCCCCAGGGAATAGAAATCGTATTCAGAATTTCCGGATTTTTAGAATTTCTGGCCAGCGTAATTTCTGTTGAGCCGCCGCCCAAATCATACAAAACGACATAAGGCGTTTTGCCGCAAACATGTTCCAAAGCTCCTTTCAGATTGAGACGAGCTTCTTCAAAACCGTCAACAACTTCAATCTGAATCATCGATTCATCATAAACTTTTTTAATAAATTCTTCCGAATTTTGAGCCATGCGGCAGGAAGCCGTTGCAATCGCGCGGCTGCTGACGATATCATACTGGTTCATCACCTGCTTAAGTTTATAAAAACATTGGATACCGCGCTCAATTGCTTCCGGCGTAAACTTCATTTCGGGATACATTCCTTCACCTAAACGCGGCGACAAAGCATCCGAATAAACATAATTTTTATTAACATCGGCAATCGCCAAACGGCAGGAATTTGTTCCCAAATCAATAGCGGCAAAATATTTATTGTTCGCTTCGGTCATTATTTTTCTTTCCTCTTTTGTTGAAAGGATAGCGGCGCTTGTGTCTTCTGCGCGCATTATTATTTTGCGAATGCATTAAATCGAGCAGAATTCCTTCACGAATACCTCGGTCGGCCACCGTAATTTCGGAAATAGGCCAAAAAGAGCATAATCCCTCAATAATCGCACAGCCGGCCATGGTCAAATCTGCTTTCTGAGCGCCGATACAGGCATGCTTTTTGCGCCCCTCGTCTCCCAGACGTTTAATCTTGCTGATAGCCCGGTCAATATCCTGACGGGTAATCGACAAACCGTCAACTGCCGAGCGGTTATAACGCGGCAGATTTAAATGAACGGCTCCCAAAACCGTCACGGTTCCGGATGTGCCGATAATCTGAATTTCCTGATTGCGGATAGCTTCCATAATCTGATATTTTTCTTCAAATTCGCTGAGGATTTTGTGGGTGCGCTCAATAATCGTGTTATAGGCCAGATTAGTCATATCCTGAGACGGAAAAGCCTCCGAAATCGTCACCACGCCATAAGGCAGTGAAACAAAACCTTCAATGAACGTATTGCCGCTGTTGGTCACGCGCGCCAGAGAAATTTCGGTCGAACCGCCGCCGATATCAAATACCAAAGCCCGTTTGATACTGCGGCTCAAAAGCGGAATACAGCCGACAACCGCCAGCCGAGATTCTTCTTTGGAAGAAATGATTTCGATATTTAAACCTGTCTCGCGTTTAACGCCCTCGATAAACTCGGCACAGTTAACAGCGCGGCGACAGGCAGCCGTCGCCACATAGCGGCAGCGATAAATGGGAGCATATTCAGCCAAAACACCGGCACAAACTTTTAGGGCGCCGACCGTCCGCTTAATAGCCGGACGCGACAGCTCATTGTCTTTGATAATCCCCTCACCGAGACGCGTCACTTTGGAAAAAGTCTCAACAATCCGGAATGAACTCGGCGTCGGGGTCGCAATCACCAAGCGGCAGGAAGTTGTTCCTAAATCAATGGCCGCATAATTGCGCTGCTCTTGCCCTTGTGCCGGCGGGTTATTTTTTTTACCTTCAGATGGCCTCTGTCTCTTATACACATCTCCGAGCCCACGAGACGGAGCTAC
>URWU01000176.1 GCA_900551585.1 uncultured Alphaproteobacteria bacterium
ACGAGATGTAGCTCCGTCTCGTGGGCTCGGAGATGTGTATAAGAGACAGTTCTTTTGCCGTTGCGCATAACCAAATCACCGACAGCTTCGACAACAATCAGACGGTTGTTCGGCCCTTTGGTTCTGAATCCGACCGGTGTTTCAACTTTTTCATTAATCAAAGTCACAATCGGACGCTGGTTCATGTTAATTGCTTTTGCACCCAAATCAATATAAGTGAAAATGTCGTCACGCCAGACGCGTTCCGGCGCAATCACGACATCATCGGGATTGGGAATATAAACTTCTATATCAAAACGGAATTTTTCCGGATCAACAGGAATGCTTTTCAACCAGTCTTCCTTTTGAAATCTTCTCGTATAGGTCGAGGCAACCGATTTCGAATTGCCACCGCTAAAAGCCGAGGCTCCTTTACCGCCGTTGGCAATACCGGCGCCGCCGCTGCCAAAAGAACTGATACCCGAATTGCCGCTGCCATCAGCACCAATCACGTCAATATCAATAATCGAGTTAGTCAGACGTTCAGTATTAACGCCTTCGCTGCGGGCATAAAAAACATAGCGATTGCCGGAGCGGCCGAAGATGATGATATTGGTATCAACACCGACATTAGCACCTTTTTTAGGATAAAGCAAAACCGTACTCGGCCCGGAAATCTGGCCGTCAAAAGTCGAGTTATCACCGATATAAACATCTTCAATCATTTCCCAATCAGGGAAGTTAATCATGGTAATCATGCCTTCACGCAGACGGATAGGCAAAACCAAATCCGGTGACCAATAATATTTTGAATAAGCCGGTTTGCTCTGGCCTTCGCCCAAATTCTGCAACGGGTCGAGCCAAGCGCTCTGCATCATCCCGATAGAACCAAACCCGGCGTAGCCCATATCCATCGGGCGATACTGCCCCTGATCCTGATCGGCGCTCTGGTCCATACTGTTTTCCTGCGCCAAAACGGCTCCCGCAAACAAAGAAGCCATCATCGCACTCAGAGATAATAATTTAATAACATTTCGAACCATTGTCAGCCACCATTCCTACGTTGCTTATTGGACTTTATTAAAGGTTAAGGAGTAACGGACGACCGTAAAACCGACCGGGTTTTTGAGACGCTCGCCATATTTGACACTTTTGCCGCGGTACATAATGCGCAAAGAAGCCGTCCAGTAGTTAATTTCCGGCTTGCTGGAATCAGGATACATATCGCGGGTTTCATATTCAACCTGCCACAAACCGCGGGTCAGTTCGTTGACAGAGATAATTTTGACGCTGCGGGTCAGACTCTTGGAGCGGATAACCTGCAAAGCTTTTAAAGCCGTTTTCTTCTGGAAATCTTCATATACGGCCGGAGAAGACATTTCCTGAATGGGACCGCCCGGCATCCAGCGCGCTTCCATCTCGGGAATGTTGCGGTTGAAAGAACTGCGCAGCAAAACATATTGGCGCACAAAAATTTCCGTAATAGATTTTTCATCTTCAAGATTTTGAAGCGGAACAATATTATAAACCTGTTCGCTCTTGTTTTGGAAAGAGAGCAGAAAAGGCTCGACGCGAAACAGCGGCATGACTTGGATAATCGCCAAAATCAGGACGATGTTGCAGCAAATGCTGATAGCGGTGATGATGGCAAAAGCACGTGCCGTCCACAAATATCTTTTTTCGGCAATGTTGGCAACAAAAGTATCACCCGGCCTCGGGCGCGGAGCCTGAGCCGGACGCGCCGGACGAGCGCCGCCGATCATCTTTTGTTCAACATTATTTCCCTGGAGACTGTTTACCATCGAAAATCATTCCTTAAAAAACTTAGATGGTTTCAATATACCAATCAGGTAAATTCTTAGGTAAGTCTAACTGCATGCAGGCGCAAGGCGAGAGTTTCAGTTCATTCACACCTTTACCGACACCGACCGGCTCCGGTTCATAATAAGAACCAAAGCAGCCTGACAATAAGAATAAAACCATAAGTATCAACAATTTGGCTGAAGTTTTCATAACAGCTTAATCCTTTCGCAAACTTTAAATACTCTTCCTGTTAGTTTAACAATTAAACTCTTTTAGTTTAAAAGTCTAATAACAAGCTGATAAAATCCCCAACTTATCAACAAAATAAGTCCGAGTCTGCGAAGCAACAGCATAGAGATAAGGATAGTTTTAGAAAATTTCTACCTCGGACTGAGAATAGCGCACTACCGTAAAGCCAATCGGATTAATCAAACGACGACCGATGAAAACGCGCTCTTTGTACAAACGCGCCGTGATTGAGGCGGTCCAATAGCGTTCTTTCATTACCATGGCACCGTCGCTGCGGCTGTCGCCGGGTTTCAGGTCATAGGTTTTGAAGTCGACTTTCCAAACCTCACTCTTCTTGCCGCCCTGACGGCCGATGGAGATAATTTCGACCTCGCGTACCAGATTATTGGCGTCCATGCGTTCCATCATCTGCATTGTCGAACGGCGGAACTGCGAAAAAACCATCCAGGAAGACAAATAGTTTACCATACCGCCGGGAAGCCAGCGGCTGTTCATTTCAATCGTATCATTAACAATGGTATTGCGAATGATGACATATTGCTTGATGAAAGTTTCAAACAGCAGGTCTTTAGAGGCCATATCCATGCCAATCGGTTCGGAACGCACAATTCCCTCAGAAGTGTCCTGATTGATGACGAGAAAAGGCTCAACCTCGACCAAAGGTGCCAAGCGGAACAAAGCCAGAGACGAGCTCAGGAAAACCAGCAGCGAAACACCGGCAAAGAAAATAAACAAGCGTGACAGCCACATATAATATTTGAGCTTTAAGCTTTGGACTTCCTTTTCCTCAACATTGATAAAATTATTATGCTGAGGTTCGGTCTTGCCGGCAATCGACAAGACCTTGGTTCCGTCATTAAGCGAATTAATGTTGCTCATTTATCTGTTCATTTCCTTTTAATAAACGGCGCAGTATGCCGGTTTGAACGCTTTCATCTGGTCTTCAAAGCTCTCATCGGCATTCTCTTCGTATTTGTCGCTGACCTGATTATTGACCGTGCCGGTTTTTACATCTTCGGCAAATTCGGTCAGATTGTCAACATCCATTGTCATCGTGGTCACAGCTTCACGGTCGGTTGCCAAGCCGTTATAAATGCGGTTATAGTTGTTTTTGCTTTGGAAAAGCAAATCAGAATCACCGGGTTCGATACTGTCAATCGAATCTTTGGCCGTTCCCATATTGCTTTGTTTAATCGCTTTCAGCTTGCTCCAAGCCAAATCATAATCAGCCTCTTTGGAGATATCAAACTCCGGGCTCGGTTCAAAACCGAAAGTCCGCAGCGTGTCGTAAAGCTCGTCTTTCATCTTGGTCATGCTCTCTTGCAGCTCTTCCAAAGATTCACGATAGCCCTGCTCGACTTCAACATGGGCGAGGAAATCGCCGACCTGATTGACATTATACTGAGCGCGGACATAGATATCGTCATTTTTCTGCTCGGCAGTTGTCAGAGCCGGGGCATCTTCCTGCTTGCTGCGCTCTTCCATACGGATACCGTAGTTGACGACCGACTGCATTTCCGGATTAAAGGCCAGAATGTTGTTGACCATTTTTCCGTCGGAAACCTGTCTCTTATACACATCTCCGAGCCCACGAGACGGAGCTACATCTCGT
>URWU01000177.1 GCA_900551585.1 uncultured Alphaproteobacteria bacterium
TTTTTTCTTTTTATGAAGACAAGCCGCAGGGACAGGTGATTTTTCACTGGGGCCGCGAGGGAACCGGCGTCCAAAAATTTTCCAGCGACCACTCCGAGTGTATGCGCGAAGCCGAGCCGACCCGTTTTATTCCCGATGTTTCCAGCTGGTTTTATTCTGAAGAAGCCAAATTGAATACCCGTGCCGACTGGCATGCCGGTAAAGGAATCTGGGCAAGTTATGTCCCTTATGTCGGCGCCCAGCCGATTTTGGTTAATTCTCTGCGTGATGACAGCGAGGTCAGCCCCCGCCTTTATCGCCAATGCATGGAGAAACGCGGCTACTGGCACCGCACGGCCAATATTCCGGAAATTACCAATATTTACATTTATAAACCGCAGCGCGTTTTGCAGAACAAACCGTTTGACCTCGGCGACCTCTAGCCGGGTGCGACCAGACAATATCGGCTGCTATTTATAATATTCTGCGTCGGAACTTAAGCTGCCGAGCGGGCAAGTCATCGGTGTACCGATTTCGGAAACGCATTTGAGTTTCTCCTGCGCGCTTTCGCGATAACCGCCGCCAATGGCTTTATAGAAAGCAATCACATCCTGATAAATGGCGCCGTTGCTGGCAATAAAGCTGTTCTGCGAGGCCAGAAGGTTTTGTTCGGCCGTCAAAATGACGTTAAAATCAACCAACCCCTGACGGTAACGCTCCAAAGTCAAGTCCAAAACTTTTTTCTGGGCAACGACGGCGTTACGGGCAGCCTGATTTTTTTCATATTCGCGGGCTATGGCCGTATAGGCGTTTTTGATTTCGGCAGCGGCATTCAGCAAAGCATTCTGATACAAATAGACATATTCTTCCGCCACGCCTTTCTGCAGCTCAACATTATTAGTCAGTTCGCCCCAATGCAAAACCGGCAGGTCAATCGCCGGCGCATAGCTGTAAGTGAAGCTGTTGTCGGCAATCAAATTCGGTACTTTTGACGACTGGAAGCCCAAGAATCCGCTCAAAGAAATGTTTGGGTAAAGCTGGGCAATTGCCGCACCGACATTGGCATTTTTGGAAATCAGCTGATATTCGGCAATGCGGACATCGGGACGCAGGCGCACAACGCTGACCGGCAGCTCATAAAGCCGGTTGAGATTTAACTTAAAGCGGCGGCGAATCAGATTTTTTTTGTCGGCAGCCAGCACTTCGTCCAACCCGCCGGGCAGTTCGCCGACCAGCGTACTCAGCGCATTTTTATAGGCTTCGGCCTGATACTTCAGTTCGGGAATCAGCGCCTTGGTGGTTTCAACGGCATATTTGGCCTGGTTTAGAGCGCTTTCGTCTTCCAATCCGGCCGTGTATTTGGAGTTGACAATGTTATAAATATCTTCCTGCAAAGTGAGGTTTTGTTCAGAAATACGCAGTTGTTCCTGTGCCATGCGATAATTGATATAATCAGCGGCAATTTCAGCCGTGAGGCTCAAATTGGTATTGTCAACATCGGCAGCAGCCGCTTTATACAACGCGGCGGCACTTTCCGTCTGCCGGCGCCCTTTTCCCCAAATATCCAGCTCCCAAGTGGCATCCAGTCCGGTTTGGAAATAATCGGTGCCAATCGGATAGCCGCTGTTTTTGCCGACTTTGCTGTAATGATAGCTGCCGTCAGCGTCAATCATCGGCAGGTTTTGAACAGACTCTATCTGTAAAGATGCCCGAGCCTGCCGCAGCTTGGCAACGGCAATTTTGGCATTCGGCGAAGAAACCAATCCTTGGGGCACCAAACGGTCTAAGGTTTTGTCCTGAAAGCTTTTATACCAGTCTTTGTTTATCTGCTGTGCCTTGTCGCTTTGCAGGTTCAGACTCTTGGAAATTTCGCTGTCGGAATATTCGGCCGGACGTTGATAATCAGGGCCGACCGTGCAGGCTGCTACGGTTGCAAGCAATGCAAAATATAAATACTTAGTCATGCTTTTTGCCTCCTTTGGCCTGAGGTTTCTGCGGCGCCGGTTTATCATCAAGCTTGATTCCGAGCGGGTTGCCGTGAGCCTTGACTTCGGCCTGAATTTTCTTTTCATAAGCGCCGCCGCCGGCCCATTCTTTAATAGATTCAAAAACGGCGAACAGGGCGGGAATGAAAATAATACCGACAAAAGTCGCCATAATCATACCGTAAAAGACAGAGGTTCCGATTGAAATCTGGCTCGACGCACCGGCGCCTTTTGCCACGATCATCGGGAAAACGCCGAGAATAAACGTCAAAGCAGTCATCAGCACGGCGCGGAATCTTTCGCCGGCACCTTTTTTGGAAGCCTCAAGAATTGAGGCGCCGTCATCGCGGTAAGCCTTGGTAAACTCGACAATCAGAATGGCGTTTTTCGCGGCCAGTCCAATCAGCATAATCAAACCGAGCTGGGCGTAAATACTGAGCGACTGCCCCATAATATGCAAGCCGATTAAGGCGCCCAAAATTGCAAAGACGGTTGAGAACATGACGGCAAAAGCCAGCATCCAGCTTTCATAGAGCGCGACTAAAAACAGATAGCAGAAAATCAGCGCCAGAATAATCAGGAAAGTGGCCAAACCGGCGGCTTCAACTTCTTGCAGGCTCAAACCCGTCCAGGCAATGCGATAATCTTTGGGCAGAATTTTCTGCGCCATGTCGCGGATTGAGTCAATTGCCGTACCGGTACTGACGTCCGAATTGGCCTGAGCGACAATTGAGGCATCGGTATACTGGTTATAACGGTAAATGATTTTCGGCGACACGGTAGTGCGGACGGTCGCAAAACTCTTGACCTTTATCAAAGCCCCTGTTGATGACGGCACATAAATATTCTCAATATCCTCAACAGATTTGCGGTACTGATAATCAGCCTGAATAATCACCTTATTAACCTGGCCGCTCAGCGTGATGTTATTGATATAACGCGAGCCGAGGTTATTCTGCAAAGCAGTAAACAGATTGGCAACCGGAATCTGATAAGATTCCAATTTAGTGCGGTCGATATCAAGATAAATATGCGGAGCATTGGCCGTGAAAGTCGAGAAAGCATAAGCCAGTTCCGGAGAATCGTTCAACGCACCCAAGAATTTTTCCATTTCATCATAAAGTTCGTTCGGCGTGGTGTCGCCGTTGGTGGACATCAACTCCAAAGACAAACCGTTGCTCTTGCCGATACCGGGGATTGACGGCGGTGCAAAAAAGTTAATATCAGCCTCTTTGTTCTCGGCAAAAGTTTTGATTAAAGTATTGGTCAAAGCCTCAATCGACAGCCCTTTGGTTTCGCGCTTGGACCAATCATCCAGACCGACAACGCCCAGAGCAACGTTTTCACCGCCGCCGCCAAGCAGACTGTAGCCGGCAACGGAGATAAAATATTTAATGCCTTTGATTTTGAGAGCCTTATCGGCAACCTCGGCCAAAACTTTATTAGTCTGGTTAATACCGGCAGTATCGTCCAATTGCAGGTTGGCAAAGATAATGCCCTGATCTTCTTCCGGCAGAAAAGAGGTTGCGGTAGCCTTGAAGCCGAGTGCAATTACCACAATCGTGATAATTGTGACCAGCGCCGTCATCTTGACATATTGCGAGAAATAGCCGACGACCTGTCTCTTATACACATCTGACGCTGCCGACGAC
>URWU01000178.1 GCA_900551585.1 uncultured Alphaproteobacteria bacterium
TCGGAGATGTGTATAAGAGACAGATTATACATTGCAGATATCTATAAAAAAACAGATTAGCCATAACATTGTTTTGGACAAAAGGCAATAAAAAAGGCCGGTAAAAACACCGGCCTGAACAATAAAATAATGATTAATCTTTTGTAATCAATCCATGCTTCTTTTTGCCTTGTGACAGTTTAACTTTTCCGTCGGCAAAATCAGCGGCGGTGATGATATAATTTTCATCGCCGATTGTCTGGTCATTGATTTTCAAGCCGCCTTGCTTAATCAAACGGCGCGCTTCGCCTTTGCTGGCTACAAAACCGAGCTGCAGAAAAGCATCCAAAACGCCGATGTCATAGGCAATGTATATGCTGGGCAAATCACCGCCGGCAGCGCCTTGCTCAAAAACCTTGATTGCTGTTTCCTGAGCGGCTTGGGCTTCTTGCTCGCCGCGGCAGATTTGGGTTGCCTCATAAGCAAGAATTTTCTTGGCTTCGTTAATTTCCTGATCTTTCAGGGCTTCCAGACGGCGAATTTCGTCAATCGGCAGGTCTGTATAGATTCGCAGGCACTTGCCGACCTCGGCATCGCCGATATTGCGGAAATATTGGTAGTAGTCATAAGAAGACAGTTTCTCGTCATTAATCCAGACGGCATTGCCTTCTGATTTGCCCATTTTTTTGCCGCTTGAATCGGTAATAATCGGGCTGGTAAAACCAAAAAGCTCAACATCATATTTGCGGCGTCCGAGTTCTGTACCGGAAGTAATGTTGCCCCACTGGTCAGAGCCGGCGATTTGTGCGCGGCAGCCGTACTGCTGATATAATTCGGTAAAGTCATAACCTTGCAGCAGCATATAGTTAAATTCCAAGAACGACATCGGCTGTTCACGGTCCAGACGCGATTTAACGCTTTCCATTGTCAGCATGCGGTTGACGGAATAGTAGGTGCCGATATCGCGCAAAAAGGCGAGGTAATTGATGTTTTTGAACCAATCCCAGTTATCGACCATAACGGCATCATTTTTGCCGTCGCCGAATTTCAAAAATTTGCTGAACGATTTTTTGAGGCCTTCAATATTATGAGCCAATGTCTCTTCGCTCAAAAACGGGCGCAGTTTATCTTTGCCGGAAGGATCGCCGATGCGGGCTGTGGCGCCGCCGACCAGAGTCAGCGGTTTGTGGCCGCATTTCTGGAACCAACGCATCATCATCAATGGCACAATATGTCCGACATGCAGACTGTCGCCTGTGGGATCCGAACCCAGATAACCTACTGCCGGTGTGCCTGTCCTTTCGCATTCGGCCAGATATTCGTCAAAGCCGCTTTCGTTGGTGCACTGGTTGTAGAATCCTCTTTCGACCATCAGGTTCATAAATTGTGATTTAAATTGTGTCATTTTTCCTTGTCCGTTAATTTATCAACTCTTGTCACAAGTTACTTGTCACTAATAACTTGTTAACGCATACTAGCATATATTTGAGATAGTGCAACAGATTCGGTAAACTTATGGATATAATAAAAAAGATAAAAGCCTTGGGATTGATGAGCGGTTCTTCGCTCGACGGCATTTCCGCTTCGGTCATTACCACCGACGGTGTTGATGTTTATGATATCGGCCGCTCGGTCAATGTTCCCTATGACGATGATATCCGTGAACGCCTTCATCATTTGATAGGCAAAAAGCCTGATACGCCGGAACTTGAGGCAGATTTAAAAGCTCTTGAGGCCGACTTGACCAAAGCGCATGCCGAAGTGGCTCTGGACGTGATTGATTATATCGGCGAAAAAGTTGATGTCATCGGTTTTCACGGCCATACAATGCTGCATGACCCCAAAAATCATTATACCTATCAGCTGGGCGACGGCCAGATGCTGGCAAACATTACCCAGACTAAGGTTGTCAACCGTTTCAGCAAGGCCGATATTTTGGCCGGCGGTCAGGGTGCGCCTCTGGTCTCTGTTTATTATGCGGCTCTGGTTGATGACTTTGACAAGCCGGTGGCCGTGGTTAATATCGGCGGCATTTCCGATTTAACCTGGGTCGGCGGCAATGGCGAGCTTTTGGCTTTTGATGTCGGCCCCGGCAATGCGCCGGTCAATGACTGGGTACGCCGCCATGCGGCCATGCAAATGGATTATGACGGCAAGCTGGCGGTCACCGGTACGGTGAACGGCAAAGTTCTGGCCAACTTAATGCGCCACAAGTTTTTTGCTCAGGTTCCGCCCAAATCAATCGACCGCGATATTTTTAAAGACAAGCTGGAACATCTGGAAGCGCTGAGTTTGGAAGACGGCGCCGCAACGGCAACAGCCTTTATCGCCGAAGCGATAGCTTATTCAATTGCTTTATACCTGCCTTTAACGCCCAAACAGGTCATTTTGTGCGGCGGCGGTGCCAAAAATCCGACTTTGGTGCGCTTTTTGCGGCAAAAGTTAGAAGAAATAGAAGTCCTGACTGCCGGACAGCTCGGCTGGCGTCCTGATACGATGGAAGCTCAGGCTTTTGCTTTTCTGGCGGCGCGCCGGCTCTACTGTCTGCCGATTTCTTTCCCGTCTACCACCGGTGTTTTAGAACCGGTTGTCGGTGGCGAAATTTCTCTGCCGCAAACTTTTTAGACAATTTTTTCTAAAATATTGAAATCTTTAGTTGACAAAAATGATTAAAGTGTTATTAACAGAATCACTTTAATATTTTTCTAACTAAGTCTCTGTATACAAATGGTTTTTGAATCCATTTTTTTAATTATATATATGTGCAGGGTGGAATCAGGTTTGAAACGTTCAAATTTCTCAATTCCCATAGCAAAAATTGAAAAAACGTAATACATAATCACACGTTTCATCTCTTTTTCTGCCCTTTTTATTAGAA
The DNA here is from genome assembly GCA_900551585.1 of uncultured Alphaproteobacteria bacterium. GTDB lineage: Bacteria > Pseudomonadota > Alphaproteobacteria > RF32 > CAG-239 > CAJLXD01. Next base: position 2,858 of record URWU01000178.1, read on the forward strand.
ATTATATGGCGAGGAAATGCCATTTTTTTATAGTAATGTTTTTTAATTAAATGATTTATTAACTCAGGTAATTTGCCGGCAGAGTTACGCTTAACGCCTCTGTTCTCAGACTGCATTAATGCACTGCCGGTTTTTAAAAAACTTTTTGTTTATAAATTAAAAAAATGATTTGTCTAACCTAAATTGCCGGCGGAGTTACGTTTAATACCTCTTTGACAGACGTATTAATCACCGCCGGTTAAAAAGGTTGCTTAGCTCAGTTGGTAGAGTATAAGATTATATTTTAGTTGTATACGACTAGATTTCACTCTTATGGTCGAGGGTTCAAGTCCTTCAGCAACCACATTCCCTAACCTGTTGATTTTCTGTTGTCTTTGCCCTTTGCTTTTGGTGAAGCTTTGAGATAACAGATACTGACAAACAACTAGGCCGGACGGAACACGTACCCCGTCGTTACTGCCCTGTATCTTTGCAGCGGCCAAAGGCTTCTATACGGGTTATAGAGGCCTTTCAAATCGGAAATATGTAAACCTCATATTTCACATTTCTCATTTGAGAAGTGTTTATTTGCAAATGGGTCTTTCAGCGGAAGGGCTCTTACTTTTAAATTTATTTGATTAATTTTTTAATTAATTTAAGTTTAGGTTAAAAAGAGGTTCTCTGTGAAGAGTGCCTCTTTTGTTTTTTATATACAAAACAGTTGACAAAAAATGTGAAAAG
>URWU01000179.1 GCA_900551585.1 uncultured Alphaproteobacteria bacterium
TACGAGATGTAGCTCCGTCTCGTGGGCTCGGAGATGTGTATAAGAGACAGAACTTGCTCTCTGAGGCCGAGGTTCAAATTGCGGGCAACCACCTTCGAGTCATAAATTGATTCGGTATTCTGAGATGTGAAAAAGTCATTCATACCGAAGAAATTCGAGAAGCCCGAAAATTCGCGGTCATAGTTGGTAGTATTGTTTCCGGCAAACTTAACCGTAACGCTGCCTTGCTCGGAGCCCGGCGTAGAAGTTGCCTGATCCATAATCGAAATAGAATATTCGCTGTCGCCGGTATCAATCACCAAATGGCCGTCGTGGTCGATTTTAGCCACGGCCTGCGGCAGATTGGCTCCGTCGGGAGAGGTGAGCCAATCCTGCAGAGCAGTGGTCATTTCCTCAATTGTTCCTTCGGTAAAACCAAGGCCGCCGCCCAAGGTGGAGGTCGAAACCTGTTTGCCGTCTTTGTCAAAAATCGTAAAGCGGACATCACCGTCTTCAATCTTAATCCGCTGCTTGGTCGGATCAATAATCGTGCGGGTACCGGTCATGCTGGACGGGGTCGCCGGATAAGCCGTACCTTGGTTATGAATGGCGTTGATTTCATTCTTTAACGTACCGGCCAGCTCGTCCAATTGAGATTGCAGAGACGGCAGAATAACATCGCGGACTTCAATCAGTCCTTTGATTTCACCGTCTTTAATCGAATTGGTAATATCCTGTCCGCTGACATAAATTCCGCTGATTTCGCCGCCGGCATAAGTCGAAGTCGGGCTGGTCTGCGCAACCGCGGTATGCGACAGATAATGCGGGTCGGTATCAAGCAGATTAATACCGTTTTGCGTCTGAATAACAATAGCGCCGTTGTCGCGTTTGAAATAGGTAATGTCAATTTTCTGGCTCAAATCTCTGAGAGCTTGGTCGCGCTTGTCTTCCAAATCGGCAACGCCGTCATAGCCGAGAACTTTATATTTGACAATATTATCATTAAGCTCGTCCAAAGATGTCAGCAGGGTGTTGATATCATCAACCGAACCGCTGATGTTCAAATCGGCATCGCCGCGCAGTTTTTGAATCTCGGTCGAGATTGAGTTTAGGCGCGAAGCAATCGTCTGCGCGTTGTTCAAAAGATTATAGCGTCCGGCCGCAGAAGTAACATCTGTGGCAAAAGTGTCAAAAGCAGCTTGCAGTGCACCGACATTGGCGGCAATGGAATTATCGCCTTGCGGTGTACCGAGCAGGGTTTCCGCTTTGCTCAGATATTCGTTTTTAGAACTGTAGTTTCCGGTTGTGGAGTTAGAAGATAAAAAGCTTCTGAGCAACCCCTCATTGACATTGCGGCGAACTTCGCCCAGAGCAACGCCGTTGGCCGTTCCGCCGAGAATGACCGCATTCTGCTGGGCTGTTTTGCGGGAATAACCGACGGTATCGGCATTGGCAATATTGCGGCCGATGATGTCGAGCTGTCCCTGAGCAACTTTCATTCCCGAAAGAGCTGTATTTAAACCTGGGATTAATGCCATCTCTTTAACTCCTATAATGTTCTATTAATGGCAAGTGCGTTCTTGCTGTTGTCAAGCGGCGTATAACGTCCCTGACAGCCGTAAGAAGTTGCATTTGCATTATTGGTCACCTTGGCGATGTTGATAATTGAATCCATCACCGTCTTACTGGTTTCCATACGGGTTTTTAATAATTGGTCGTTTTCCTGCAGCAAGTCGTCCAAAGCCTTGGATTCTTCTTTGAGGCTTTGTTTTTCTTCCGGACTGAGCGCTGCCAGAACATCTTGATTTTTGATGAAAAAAGCCACCAATCCGCGATAAACGCCGACCGTATGCGCTTTCTTTTCAAACAAGGCGCCGACTGTGTCCATATCCAGCTCCTTCAAAGCCTGATTCTCTTCACGGAGCAGGGCGGAAAAACCGGCAATAATTTCCCGGTAGTCGGCAATTTTTTTACTTAATTCTTCATTATTTGCATTTTCCATCTTCTCACCTTTTCTCATTGTGCACCGGCACTCTGAGCCTCCTGCATTTGAATAATTGAGTCCATAATGCTGTCTGAAACGCCGATTGTTCCGGTCTTGGCCATCACTTTGCCATATTCGTTCAACAGCATGGAACGATAAATTTTTTCGGCATTGCCGCCGCCGAACATTCCGTCGGTCGACACGCCTTCAAACATGCTTTCCATCATCTTTGTCATGAAGAAAGCTTCAAAGTCTTCAGCCGTTTCTTTAGCCTGAGTCAGATTCTTTTCTTTCAGGCTTTGCGGCGTAACAGTCTTGTTCAGCTTGTAAACTGAAGCGGCATTGTTGCTGTATGTCGAAACGGCGTCCGTCATCTTAAATCACCTCAATATCTGCCTGCAAAGCACCGCTGGCTTTAATCGCCTGCAAAATACTGATAAGGTCGCGCGGCGTAACGCCCAAAGCATTAAGCCCGTCAACCAGTTCCTGTAAGTTTACGCCGGTGTTCAAAACGCTGAGTTTTGTATCAACACCTTCGTTAATATCAATTGCCGTATTGGTGCCGACCACGGTCTGGCCGTCAGAAAACGGCAGCGGCTGGGAAACAAACGGCATTTCGGTAATTTTGATTGTCAGATTCCCCTGTGCAATGGCCAAACGGTTGATTTTGACATCTTTGCCAATCACCACAATACCGGAAGCTTCATCAATAACCACTTTGGCCAGCTGGTCGGGCTGAACCTGCAATTGTTCGATTTTGGTCATGAAATCAACAATTTTGCCGTCATAATTTTCCGGAACGTCAATAGCAATTGTGCCGGGATCCAAAGCTTTGGCGGCATTGGTGCTCAGATAAGCATTGATAGCGTCGGTCACGCGGCGCGCTGTTGTAAAATCGGGGTTGCGTAAAGCGATTCTGATTGTCTTCATGTCATCAAGCTCAAAGGGAATCTCATTTTCAATAATTGCTCCGTTTGAGATTCGTCCGGCTGTCGGCACGCCTTTGACCACGGATTGGGTCGCCCCTTTGGCACTGACGGCGCCAATGGCGATTTGCCCCTGCGCCACGGCATAAACCTCGCCGTCGGCGCCGGCCAGAGGTGTTGCCAGCAGAGTACCGCCCTGCAGGCTTTTGGAGTCACCCATTGCGCTGACCATAACGTCAATACGGCTGCCCTGGCGGCCGAATGCCGGCAGATTAGCCGTGACCATAACAGCGGCAACGTTTTTAGATTTCAGCTGGCCGTCGCGGGCATTAATGCCGATACGGTCCAACATTGAAAGAATGCTTTCTTTGGTAAAATCAATAGATTTGATATTATCACCGGTACCGTTGAGACCGACGACCAGGCCGTAACCAACTAATTGGTTGTCGCGAATACCCTCAAAATCGGCAATATCTTTTATCCGCGAACTGGCATAAGCGTTGCCAGCAGACAACAGCAGACCCAGTGAAAAAATGGCCAAAGCCGCGGTTTTAATAGGTTTGAAAGCAATCATGTTGTTATGACCTCAAATTTTTACAATTAAACTTAAGGTTTATAATGCAAATTTCGTGCCAAAAAGATTGCTGACAAAGAGAG
>URWU01000180.1 GCA_900551585.1 uncultured Alphaproteobacteria bacterium
CTCGACTAGTCGTCGGCAGCGTCAGATGTGTATAAGAGACAGAAATAAAACGTACGTCATTTTGAGGCTGTGACAATTTCTTACAAATTCTGATAACTGTAGGCAACGGCCTTTAAGGTTTTTAGGAACTTGTCGCCGCGGAGCTGCATTTTGTCGCCAACCGGATAAATATTATCAACCAGATGATAAACATTTTCGTCGATGCTGACTTCCTGAGGCAGAAAACGGCGGCGGAAAGCATAAGCGGCGGCAATTGTTTCTTCTTCGGAATCAACTTTATAGCCGATAATTTTTAACAAGGCGGCAACATTGTTTTCCGCCATTTTTTCGGCATTGCGCGGCTGGTACCACAGGCCAATTCCCTCTTTGGCCAGACGTTTCCACGGAAAAGCAATGCCGGGGTCGGCTTTGCGGGTCGGGGCAATGTCAGAATGGCCGACAATATTCTGCGGTTTGATTTTATATTTGCGAATCAGTTTTTGGCAGAAAGGAATCAGTTTTTCTATCTGCGCATCGTTGTAAGCTGTCTGTCCCAGACTTAAACTGCTGAGTTCAATGCCGATGGAATGAGAATTTAAATCCTCGTTAAACTCACGCCAGCAAGCAACGCCGGCATGCCAGGCACGTTTGCTTTCATCAACGGTCTTAATCAGGTTGCCGGCTAAGTCAATGATATAATGCGGGCTGACTTCGGCTTTGTTGAGGCAAGCCGCCATCTCGGCGCCGTCATGAGCCGAGCAATGCAGAACCAGCAGGCTGACCGGAGCCTGACGCTCATTAAAATGGGGAAGTAAGATTTCTTGCATGGCAGTATTCCTGTAAAATTTCCTGTTGGCGTTTAAGAGAGATTTTGTGGGTTTGACGATAAGTGTTCCAGATATACTGGCTGAAGTCAACCCAGGCGGCAAAGTCGGGCAACAGCTGTTCAATCCCTTTAAAATTGCGGCTGTTATAATATAAATCAAAGAAGCGGGCCAGCCTTTTAATCTTTTGCAAATCGAGATAGCTCATGTCTTTGTTCTGCATGACTTCATAAGGCGGATATTTGGAATAAACATAGGCAAATTCATCATCATGGCGTTTAATCGGTGCACCGCGCAATTTTTTGAGAATGCCGATTTGCAGTTCATGAGGGTGGACGGCATAGAGTTTGTTAAAATCTTTTTCAAAGGTGCTCAGCGTTGAATGCGGCAGTCCGGCGACCAAATCAGCATGGATTTCGGCACCGGTTCGGTCAATGATATAATGCAGATTTGCCAGCGTTTTTTCTTCGTCCTGACGGCGCGAGATGGCTTTCAGCGACGGTTCGAAGAAGCTTTGTACGCCGGCTTCCAAGTGCAATCCGGCTGCCGGAAAGTTTTTGATTTCTTCTAACATCTGCGGACTGAGCTTGTCGGGGAAAATCTCAAAATGGAGATGCATTCCTTCTTGCCAGCGGGTTTTGAAAAAATTGAGAATTTTTTGAATATTGGCAAATTTCAGGTTGAAAGTGCGGTCGACAAATTTGAATTGTTTTAAGCCGCGGTCAATCAGTTTGCCCATTTCCGATAAAAATAAATCAAGATCAAATTCACGGACGCCTTTTGACAGAGACGATAAGCAAAATTCACAGGTGAACGGGCAGCCGCGGGTGGCTTCAACATAAATCAGGCGGTTTTTGATATCCTCATCGGTATAAAGGTAATAAGGCATTTTTATCTGTGACAAATCGCAAACCGGTTCATTGAGAATTTTCACCTGCGGCAGACTGCGTTTTTGCACGGCCTGTGCCAGATGATAGAGGGCAAATTCTCCTTCTCCTTCAATCAGATAATCGCAATAAGGCAGAAATTCTTCATTCTGATAAGAGACCTCGGGACCGCCGAGCACCAAAACGGTTTCGGGGAGAATCGCCTTAACAATTTCGCAGACTTTGAGAATGTCTTCAATATTCCAGATGTAGCAGCCAAAGCCGACGAGGTCGGGTTTTTGATTGATTATGGCTTCGGCAATGTCGGTAAGGGCGGCATCTTGGGAATATTCGAGAATTGTGCAATCGTCTTCATATTCATGCAAGTTGGCTTTCAGATAACGCAGGCCGAAAGAAGTGTGGGAATAGCGGGCATTAATTGTTGCTAAGATTATTTTCATTTTATCGGCCGCCTGTATGTCTTCTTTGCCGTTCAAATTCAACATCCGTTGAAGAGCAATTACCTGATTTACTGAAATGAAAAATTAAGCTTAAAAAAATCATGCGGCTTTTCGGCTTTTCATAATACTCTGATAGGCATTATTGATTTCAGCCATTTTCAGAGTGGTGCGTTCGACTTCTTCGGCGCTGGCACCGTTAGCTTGAGCGCGGTCGGGGTGGTAAATGTTAATCAGCTCTTTCCAACGGACTTTGATTTCGCGGTCGCTGGCATTGTATAAAACGCCCAAAACCTGATAAAAATCGGCAACGTTGGAAGAGGTGGTCATTTTAGGTTCGAAAGACTGTTTAATAACGTCAAAATTTCCGTCCGGCAAGTCTATAACAACGGCAATATCCTGCAAAATTTTTAACTCTTCAGCGCAGCAGGGGCCGTCGGCAAGAGCAACTTTGAACAGATTTTCAATGACGCTTTCTTTTAAGTCCAAATCATCTTTGGTCAGGCGGCGAATCTGTTTGGCATAACTTTCCCAGCCGGAGGCAGATTTTTTGGCTTTATTAAAAATTTTGGCAATGCGGTGATTGTCAGTATCGCTGATATTGAAAAGCTTTTTGAAAACGCGGATTTCGTTGTCGGAAACCGTGCCGTCAACTTTGGCGACTTTGGCAGACAATCCTGCCATTGATTGCAGCATAGAATTATGGCAGGCCGAAAGCGAATTTATCATTACCTTAAACGGGTTAGTCTTAAACCACAGATGTTTGAAAAATCCCAACTGCGGACGAAACTGTTTTTCGGCGCGATAATAATCGGCAAAGAAACCGATGATGATGCCGCTGAACAGAAGAATCCGGCTTTGCAGCGAAAAACCGATGATAAAACCGAGGATTTTGCAAAGATTAGCATTAAAAAAGTCATCAAGTCTGCGGCGAAAAGCTTTGGCATGGCGGCTGTTCGGCGTATCAAAGGTAAAATGGCCGACGACAAAGAAAAGCAAGAAACCATGGAAACCGTAAAGAAGCGAGCCGAAAATCGTGCCCCAGATTTTACCCCAGAAGTTGCCGTCTATGCGGTTGTAATAGCGGTAATATTTGTACGGCAGCATGAGCCGGATATTATCATCAATGATACTCAGCTGTTTTTCCAGAAGTTTAATGAGTTTGGTACGGTCAACCAAAATGTGGCCCAAAAACAGTCCGGTGAGGAGACCTGCCGCGCCAAAGAACCGCAGTCCCAAAAGCGCCAGCGTAAATTTACCTAACGGTGACATAAAATCCACGAAGTTGTTAAAACAATGGAGTCAACTTAGCACAAATTTGGGTAAAGATAAAGCTGTATTATCGGTTTATACAATCATTTGTTGACTTATATTCCTTTTTTGTTTAAAGTTTGTCTAAATGAAATAAACCTATGTTT
>URWU01000181.1 GCA_900551585.1 uncultured Alphaproteobacteria bacterium
GGCATACGAGATTAGCTCCGTCTCGTGGGCTCGGAGATGTGTATAAGAGACAGCACCGGGACTGATTGACAAACTCGGTTTACAGCCTTCAAACGCAACGGTTTCTTCTTCTCTGCAGGTTCGCGAAAATCTGGTTAACCAGCCTGATTTGATTGTTGCCGGTTCACCGGAATTTAATGAAAACTCCGGCGAATATCAGCTCAATCCGGCACAGAACAACATTGCCAACGAAATGGCCAATGTCTTCTCGACATCGCATACTTTCGCACAATCGGGTACGATTGCCAAAACCAGCACAACTCTCAGCAACTATGCGTCAACCTTTGTCGGCAGCATTGCCACTCAGACCAGTAACACCGAGAGTAATTTGAAATATCAACAGGAACTGACTAATTCTATTTCAACCAAAGAAGCGCAAATCAGCGGTGTGGACGTTGATGAAGAATTAGGACAAATGATTATGTTCCAACAGACTTATGCAGCCAGCGCCAAAGCGTTTACCGCGTCTAAAGAGATTTTAGACATGCTGCTCAATATCGTATAGGAGGTTTTATCATGACCAGAATTCCAACTTATAACAGTTATATGAATATGCTGAGCCAGACAATGAATACCAAATCGCAGCTCGATTTGTATAATTTTCAGGCTCTGACAGGTCTTAAATCTCCGACTTATTCGGGATACGGCATGAGCGCTTCTTCCATTGTCGGCAACGAAGCGGCTCTCGGCGTGACCAAAAACTTTATGGAAAATAACAAAATCCTGACCACGGAAGTGAAAGCTATTAACACTTCTCTGGAATCCGTCAGCAAAGCCATCAATGACATGAAGTCGTTGCTGACCAACTTCAGCGGTATGGATTTGGAAAAAATCACTCCGGATTATACCGGCGGCGAAATCACTTTCGGCAGCAATGACGATGTTTATGCCGGCCAAACACTTACCATTAACGGACAGACCTATACCTTTACCGATAATGGCGACAACACCGGCAATAATATCGACCTTTCCGGCCTGACACCGGGCAGCGATACTTATGGTACAGAAGTGATGAATGCCCTCAAAGACAAGTTGCAGGTTACGGATGCCGAGAATTTTCCGGACTTTACTTTTACAGACAACAAATTTGAATTTCCGTATTATACGGTTGACGGCGAATCTTCCGTCTTAAATGCGGCCGGTGTTAAAACCGGTGAGCCGCACACGATGAATGATGAACAGTATCAGAAGATGAAAGAGCTGCAGACAATGGCTTTCACCACCATGCAGACTTTGGTTGACAGTCTGAATATTCAGGCCAACGGCAAATATCTGTTCGGCGGCGGCGTTTCTACTCAGGCTCCGGTTAATTTCCCGTTCAAAACTCTGGAAGAATTTCAGAGCTATTATGACGGTTTGAACATTACTTATCCGACCAACAGCAGTGCCAGTTTGTCGACTTATTCCGTTGACGCAACCAATACCGGTTCGATTGATTTGATTAATAACGGCGGCAACAAGGGCACCATTAAAGCTAACGGCGGTTCTTTCCTGACCCCGTCGATTTCGGCCAATGACAAAACAACCGGCGATTTGACTTTTAACAGCGACAAGAACACTATCAACGCTACGCAATATGGCGCATTCAATACCTTGAAGCCTGGTGATACGCTGGTTTTATCCGATGCCGGAGATACGCATAACGGTTCATATATCATTAAATCTGTTTCCGCAGACGGCAAAACCATCACTTTTGAAGACTCAACGCCTATCCGCGCCGATGATACCATTGCCAACGGCGGCGGCGCTCAGTTTTCAACCTCTTTCCCGGTTGGTTCGGTTATCAATATGGAAGGTTTCGGCAATAATATTTCGCCGCAGGTTCAGGTTACCGGCGTTAGTGCCGACGGTACAGAACTTTATGTCACCGTTGACCCGTCCCGCTGGCCGGCAGGCACCCAGACTGTTGCCGCTTCCAGCAGCTGGAGTTTGGACAGCAACTCTTATTACCGCGGCGGTGAACTGATTACCAACAAACGCGTTAATGACAATCAGTCGATTACACTCGACGTGAATGCCAATGATCCGGTTTTTGAGCAAATGTTCCGCGCTCTGGGCGAGATTGCGCAGGGTAATCTGGTTGACACCCGTAATCCTCTCGACGGCGGCGTAGATGTTAATCCGGAAGAAACTTTGAGACGTGTTACCGAAGCTCTGGATTTGGTTAATGATGCCATTTACAGCGGCGGCCGCAACTCCGATATGAAAAATCCGGATTTGTATACCGTTCAGGCAAAAATGAACTCCAATACCATTGTTTTGAACACGGTTGAAAATAACCTGACTTTGGTTTCCAACAACCTGCAGACTAATATTGACTCTCTGAAAAACGTCAGCAAAGAAGAAGCTGCCGTCAAAGCCCTTCTGGCTTTAAACCAGCTGAATGCTTCCTATTCCGTTTTGCAGGCGGCAATGAGCACATCGCTGCTGAATTATCTGAACTAACGAGAGTTCTGCAATCATCAAAAAACCCGGCTGTTTGGCCGGGTTTCTTTTTTGTGCTTTTATGTTTAGCGTTCCATTTGGATAGCTTTGACGTTGCGGACATAAGCAATGTCATTTTGCAGCTGTTCCAGATTAACCGGTAATTTACGGCGCCAGTTCGGATGAACATCGCGGTCGGTTCCCGGCAGGTTCTGCATTTTTTCAACATGGAGAATATCTTCCAATTGTGCCAGAAAAACCGGACAAGGCGTCCGCGCCATAAAGCGGTTGACAGCTTCTTCAATGCCCTCGGGATAAGCTTCACCGTAAATGAAATTACCGGTACGCTGTTTATCCAAAGGCCAGACACCGTTGCTGTCCAGAGCGAACAAAAGTTTCCAGCGGTCAAGCTCGCGTTTTTTATAAGCCTGATTGCGCTCTTCTTCATTGGGAATCAGCCCCAGCTGATAAGACTGTTCAATATCAAAGCCAAACCACCACATTCTGAGCGGCGCCATATCATGGGTTCCGACAGAAACAAAAGCCCGCGGCGGATAAGATGACGGCGAACGGAAATCGCCCCAGCCGGCATCAAAGCGTTCGGCCCAAAGTACGCTCAGAGAAAAGATGTTCTTTTGCTCGAGCATTGAGAGAAAACCATCCGGAACATTACCGATACTCTCGCCGACGACCACACATTTATTGAGGCAGCTTTCGAGAGCAACGATATTCAGCATGTCCTGAAAATTATAATAAATATAAGTACCGCAGTCCATTTTCTCCGGAATAATGTAAAGGCGCATTAAACTCATAACATGGTCAATCCGCAGCGCGCCGGCATTTTTCATATTGGCGCGCAAAATTTTGATAAACGGCAGATAAGCATCTTCCTTCAGCGCAGACGGACGGAAAGCCCCAAGGCCCCATTTCTGGCCGCAAGGAAAGAAAGCATCTGGCGGCGCACCGGCACCGGCATCTTTGAAAAACAAATCGGGTTCGCTCCAGACTCTGTCTCTTATACACATCTCCGAGCCCACGAGACGGAGCTACATCTCGT
>URWU01000182.1 GCA_900551585.1 uncultured Alphaproteobacteria bacterium
TTACGACCCCTTGTGTAATTTTCGTGCCGGAACCGGAACAGCAAAGCCAACCTCGGGGTTATAGCTGTTGATTTTTTCCAGAAGTCTGGCATCGGGATAACCGTCTTGCGGTAATTTAGCTTTTTGCTGAACCTGCTTAATGGCTTCTCTGGTCTGGGTGCCGAGCATGCCGTCTTCATCGACTTTTGACCAACCCCAGCGGTTGATAAAGGCCTGAATTTTAAGAATATCATCCGTCCTCAGGCGAACAGCAGGATTCTCGGAAGCGGGCTTCCAGGCTTTGCCGGTGCGGATATAATCTGCCAAAGTACCAATCGCCAGAGCATAATTTTCCGAACGATTCCAAACCATTATCTTGCGGAAGTTATTTAAAACCAGATAAGCATTGCCTTTTTTGCCCTCAGGCACGATTACTGCTGCCTGCAGATTATCAGGCAGGTTCAGTTTCTTTTTATTAACCGTCTGAACGCCGAGTTTTTTCCATTCTTTAACGGTTTTCATTTTGCTTCTGCCGCTGTCGGCAAAGTTAAAGTTCCATGGCAGAGAAACTTCCATACCCCATTCGTGCTTTTTATCCCAGCCGATTTTTGCCAGATAATTAGCCGCCGAAGCCGCCGCATCATCAAAAGAATGCCAGATATCAATCGTGTTATCGCCGTTAAAATCAACCGCATAAGCGTTGAATGTTGACGGCATAAACTGAAACTGCCCCATAGCTCCGGCCCAAGACCCCTGCATTTTGGTGTGGTCTATATGCCAGGTATCGATAATCTTTAAGGCCTGATAAAGCTCTTCTTTGAAAAATTTCGGGCGTCTTTGGTCATAACTCAGCGTTGTTAATCTGTCTCTTATACACATCTGACGCTGCCGACGACTAGTCGTCGGCAGCGTCAGATGTGTATAAGAGACAGAATCACATCATAGCCGCCGAAGTTTTGGCCAAAATTGGTTTCAACAGCCCAAAAAGCAACAATATAATGCGGCTGAACGCCATATTTCTTTTCAATTTTTCTTAAACCGGGCAAAAGCTTTTTATAATGCTGACGGGCAGTTTCCACACGTTTTTTATTTACAACCCGATTCAGATAATCTGTTGATGTCAGGACAAATTCCGCCTGCTTGCGGTCAATTTTGACAACTTGCGGATTGGGTTTGTAGTAATCGGTTTTGTAAACCTCATCAACCGTCTTTTCTGAAATACCGCGGCTGACCATTTCTTTTTTCAAGTTATCCAGCCATTGCAGATACTCGCTCGGCGGCGTCGGTTCCGGATTAGCGGCGCAGGCTGAAGCTGAAAACATCAGAACTGCAGCCAAAGAGATAAAACGAAGAGGTAAAAGCATAAACCAATCTTTCAAAAAAGACTCCCAATTAATTGATTTTAAAATAACAAAGGATGTTTTAGAAAAGATTAATAGCCTGATTAAAAGTATCTTTTTTTCGCTTTGCAGCCGGATTTCAGGCGCCAATATTTGCGAAACTCGCACAAAGAGTTTTGAATATCGTGCAAAGACAAATAAGGTGCGTTCGGATAATCGGGATTCTGCCAGCGGACGGCAAACCAATCCTTGCCTGTTTCCCGTTTCAGAACGGCAAATTCTTTTTCCTGCAAGCTGTGGAGCAGACGGCATTTTGCATCGGCCTGTTTTTTGGATAATTCGGCATTGAAGATTATATTTAACCCCCAATGAGCCCCCGGCCCCACAATCAGAAAATCGTTGCTGCCGTAATTAACAATATTTCCGGCATAGGTTGCGTCTAAAAGAATCTGTCCGGCTAAGAACGGCCCGGCCATAGCCACATAATCGGCGATAATCTTGAGGCCTTCCTGCGGATTATGCTGCCGTAAATCACTTATCAGCTGCTTGAGCCTACTGCGCAAACCGTCTAACATAAAGAGAATCTGCACATGTTTGTCTTTGGGGCGTATCTGCGGGTTATAAGGATGGGAAGAAATGAGATAGGCATTGGAAAATATGGATTCTTCGGCCTTTATCTTATCAAAACGTTTGATATAGGCCAGAACATCAAAATCGTCAGGATTTAACAAACCGCCGAAAAGATTCTCAATCGTATCGCGGCGGTTGAAAAAACGATAAGCAATAATATTAAACAATTTTTGCTCCGCAGACAAAGGCTGGTGCAGATATTTGCTGATTGCCAAAGTGCCGCCGTCAAGTTCGCGGTAGACATTGCAAAATTTATAAGTCTGAAAAATTTCATCAGCCGACCAAGGCGCTTCTTGGCGCAAAACCGTGCGTTTATGCCAGATTTCCTGACGATTAAAGATGAATTCAAAGAAATTTTGTATCATATTATTTGGCATAATTTGTCCCTCAAGACTTGAATATCTGCTAATATAGAATAAAATAATTCATTATGGAATAAAAAATGCTTGACGTTTTGCGTTCTTTTGGTTAAAACGTCGTCATAACCGCAGTTAACACCCGATGGAGAGGTGGCAGAGCGGTTTAATGCAGCGGTCTTGAAAACCGTCGAGGGGGCGACCCCTCCCAGAGTTCGAATCTCTGCCTCTCCGCCAATATAAAGTCCGATTTTATATCGGGCTTTTTTTTGTGGGCGGTGATATGGTGATTTGAACTTCGGGGAAAGAGTTCGACTAGGACGAGAGACGGACGGAAGTACGTCGGTGAGGCAACGCCGAACGAGGACGAAGCGGCGACTGTAAGGAGCCAATCTCTGCCAATAAAAAAGCCTGTTTTTATGATAAGCCTTTATCGTTAGCCGTTCTTTTGCTGATGGTTACAGCAAAATAGCTTTCTTTAAGTACAAATAACATCATAGCGGTCTAAAATAGACAAAAAAAACAACATTTCAGCAATATTTATCAGGTGTGGCTATTAAAATACATTAATTTTTTGTCTATATTTTCTTGTCATTTTATGCTATTCTATAAGAAGTTCACATATAAAATAGATAATTATTTATAAATTAAAACAATTACTGAAATGGAAGAAAAAAAATTAGATGCTCTTTCAAGAGCACAGGAACTTTTAAAAGCAGACCAATTTCCCGATCTTGCAGTAGATTATGCAGTTACTATGGCGTATATGGGAAGAGGAACTCAGGAGGAGTTAATGTTCAAGGGTCTCGTGCATTATGCTCAGATTGAAGAAAAACTTCCTTGTTCTGATTCTTTATACATCGCCAATGAAGAAGAACAACAGTTCTACGCAGAGATGAAGAGAAAAAAAGTTTTATCCGAAAATCAAGAAAAACAGCAGTCGAATCAACCAAAACAGCCGGCTTTTGTTATTCATGAGTAAAACAATTGTTTTTTAGAAATTTCGGTTATCAAAGACCAGGCATAATCATTCTTTTTTGAATAATTATGCCTGTTTTATTTTTAAACAAACCTTCTCAAGCTGTCGTAAGCCAAGCCCAGGCCGACGGAAGAAAGTTTATTTTCACCGGAGATTTCGGCAGCTGTCTCTTATACACATCTGACGCTGCCGACGACTAGTCGAGTGTAGATCT
>URWU01000183.1 GCA_900551585.1 uncultured Alphaproteobacteria bacterium
TTTGGCCGTAGAGACGATTTTGCCGGTTTAATCTGGGCATAAGTTACAATAACTTGTGGCGGCAAAATCATATTTTTGCTATATTTTGGGCAGTTTTATTATTGATAAAGGAAAATAAAGTGACTGAAGAGACTGGAGAAATTGAAATTTTGGACGCTGTGAATGTGAGCAGCGGTCAGGATATCAGCCCGATTGGTATTTGCGACGAAATGCGCCGCTCTTACCTTGACTATGCGATGAGCGTTATCGTTTCGCGTGCTTTGCCTGATGTCCGTGACGGTCTGAAACCCGTTCACCGCCGTATTATTTATTCGGCTTTTGAAAACGGCTATGATTATAACCGTCCGTTCCGTAAATCTGCCCGCATCGTCGGTGATGTTCTCGGTAAATATCACCCGCACGGCGACAGCTCTGTTTATGAAGCCATGGTTCGTATGGCTCAGCCTTTCTCTATGCGTGTGCCTTTGATTGACGGTCAGGGCAACTTCGGTTCCATGGATGGTGACTCAGCAGCTGCCATGCGTTATACCGAAGCCCGTCTGGCTAAAGTTACCCATGCTTTGATTGATGATATTGAAAAAGACACTGTCGATTTTATGCCCAACTATGATGAGAGCCTGCAGGAGCCGAGCGTTCTGCCCGCTGCTTATCCAAACTTGCTGGTTAACGGCGCCAACGGAATTGCCGTCGGTATGGCCACTAATATTCCGCCGCATAATCTGGGTGAGGTGATTGATGCCTGCTGCGCTTATATTGACAATCCGCTGATTTCTATTGATGACTTAATCAATATCGTTCCCGGTCCCGATTTTCCGACCGGCGGTTTGATTTTGGGATACAGCGGAGCCAAATCTGCTTATCTGACCGGCCGCGGTTCGGTGATGATGAGAGCCAAATGCACCATTGAAGAGCTGCACAAAGACAGAGAAGCCATTATTGTCCACGAAGTGCCTTATCAGGTCAACAAAGCAATGTTGATTGCCAAAATTGCCGAGATGGTCAAAGAAAAGAGAATTGAAGGTATTTCTGAAATCCGCGATGAATCCGACCGCCACGGTGTTCGTGTTGTGATTGAAATCAAACGAGATTTTCAGGCTGATGTCGTTTTGAACCAGCTTTATAAATTCACCCAGCTGCAAACCAGTTTCGGTATGAATATGCTGGCTATTAACGGCGGCCGCCCGATGATGATGAATTTGAAAGAAATCATCTCCGCTTTTGTCGGTTTCCGTGAAGAAGTTATCCGCCGCCGTACCATTTATCTGTTGAACAAAGCCCGTGATCGTGCGCATGTTTTGGTCGGTTTGGCTATTGCGGTTGAAAATATTGATCCGGTTATTGAGCTTATCCGCGGTTCTTCAAACCCGCAGGAAGCAAAAGACGCGTTGCTGGCCAAAGCTTGGCCGGCCGGAGAGGTTGAGCCTCTGGTCGAGTTGATTGATGAGCCTGACCGCAAAGTTGAAAACGGCACTTACCGTTTGTCAGAAGCTCAGGCCAAAGCCATTTTGGACTTGAAACTGCAGCGTTTGACCGGTCTGGAAAGAGACAAGATTCATGAAGAATTGACCGGAATCGGCGAAGATATTAAAGAATATCTGTCAATTCTTGCTTCCAGAGAAAAACTCTATGGTATTATGCGTGATGAATTTGTTGCCATTAAAGACGAATATGCAACTCCGCGCCGCAGCAAGATCGAAGATATTGAATATGATACCGATATCGAATCTTTGATTCAGCGTGAGGATATGGTTGTGACGGTTACTGATGCCGGTTATATCAAACGTGTTCCGCTGAATGCTTATAAAGCGCAGAAACGCGGCGGCAAAGGCAAAGCCGGCATGGCGACCAAAGAAGAAGATTTTGTATCGCGTCTGTTTGTGGCTTCAACTCATACGCCGGTCTTGTTCTTCTCGTCCAAAGGCCTGGTTTATAAGATGAAAGTTTATAAACTGCCGCTCGGTTCTCCGACCTCTAAAGGCAAGCCGTTTATTAACCTGTTGCCGCTTGATGCCGGCGAGACGATTACGACGGTTATGAAACTGCCGGAGAATGAGGCTGAGTGCCAGGATTTGTCAATCATGTTCGCAACCTCGCAGGGTAATGTCCGCCGTAACTCTCTGATGGACTTTGTCAATGTCCAGTCAAACGGTAAGATTGCGATGAAACTTGATGATGGCGATAAACTGATTAACGTTCGTATCTGCCATGAAAATAATGACGTTATGCTGGCTTGCCGCAGCGGCAAGTGCATCCGTTTTGCCGTGACAGACGTTCGTGTCTTTGTCGGCCGTAATTCAACCGGTGTCCGCGGTATTAAACTGGCTGACGGTGATGAAGTGATTTCGATGTCTATTCTCAACCACAGCGATGCGACCACCGAGGAACGCGATGAATATGCCCGTATCCGCAATGCCGTTAAACGCATTCAGGCCGAAAGGGGCGGTGATTGTGAAGTTGCTCCGGAAGAGAGCGGCGTTGAGATGACTGTTTTGACACCTGAGAAGTATAACTTTATGAAAGAGCAGGAGCAGTTCATCTTGTCTGTTACTACAACCGGTTACGGCAAACGGACTTCTTCTTATGAATATCGCGTTACAGGCCGCGGCGGACAGGGTATTGCCAATATGGAAATGTCTGCCCGCAACAAAGAAATTGCCAGCTCGTTCCCGATTGAAGACGACAATCAGATTATGATGGTGACCGACGGCGGCAAGTTGATTCGTATGCCGGTTTCAGATATTCGCATTGCCGGCCGCAAGACTCAGGGTGTTATCCTGTTCCGCACAGCCGATGATGAAAAGGTTGTTTCGGTAACCTGGCTTGATGCTGATGCAGAAGACGAAGACGAGCTTGAGGATGAAACCGGAAGCGAAGTTTTGGGTGAAAGCGTTGCTGACACAGAAGAAGACAGCAATGAAGTAACTGAGCCTGAAGTCGGCAATGAAAACGATGATGAATAATCTGTTTTAGGCTTCTTCACCGTTATCGGCGCAAGTTAAAAAATCTCCGCGACAGAAAGTTGCGGGGATTTTTTTGTTGCAATTTTGTTTGTTCTGCCTATAGTCCTTATATGTCCTTTATTAGATTCTCGATTATTATGCTTGTTGAACGCGTTACTTGCGTAATAATCAAAGCGTTCTTTGAAATGTTGAAAAGGCCTGTTTTAAGATAACGAACGACGAATAAACCGGATAGGTGAAGACATGCGGGCTTACGGAGCCGATGTAAACGGAAGTCAAAGAGTAGTTAAAAAACAGGTTTACATGAAAATTTGGATTTGTGCGGAGATGAAAAAAAGTAATCTTCGGGTTGAGCGGATTCTTAATTTATAAATTAATTAAGTTATTGAATGTATAATGTTTCCCATAGAACCGCTGCCGCAAAACCGGATTTGAAAGAGCATGAAATTTTCTGAATAATCAGAATTTCATGCTCTTTTTTTATTGCAAAACTCGACAAAAATGATAGAAAGAAGAAAGCTATTGATTC
>URWU01000184.1 GCA_900551585.1 uncultured Alphaproteobacteria bacterium
CGAGATGTAGCTCCGTCTCGTGGGCTCGGAGATGTGTATAAGAGACAGCTTTAAATTTGCCTTTGGTCAAAGTTCCGGTCTTGTCAAACACCACTATTTTTGCATGAGCCAAAGCTTCAAGATAGTTGCTGCCTTTAATCAAAACACCGCATTTTGAGGCTGCACCCAAACCGCCGAAAAAGCTCAGCGGAATAGAAATAACCAGCGCACAGGGACAAGAAATGACCAAAAACGTAATCGCCCGATACAACCAGTCATTAAAACTCTGGCCTGAAACCAGCAGCGGCGGCAACACCGCCAGAAACAGCGCGATAATAACCACTGTCGGCGTATAATAGCGGGCAAAACGGGTAATAAAATTCTCAATATCGGCTTTTTTGGAAGACGCATTTTCCACCAAGTCCAAAATTTTTGCCACGGTTGAATTGGCAAATTCTTTTGTTACCTTAACTTTCAAAACGCCGGTCAGATTAATACAGCCGCTGATAACCCCATCACCTGTCTCAGCCTCGCGCGGCAGAGATTCGCCGGTCAGCGCCGCGGTATCAATCGTTGAGAAACCGTCAACAACCACACCGTCCAACGGAATACGTTCCCCCGGCTGAATGACGATAACTTCACCTAAGCTGACTTCTTCCGGATCCAACGTTTCCGGGGTTTCGCCACGCAAAACATGAGCATAATCAGGACGGATATCCATCAGTTTCGCAATAGATTTGCGCGAGCGGTTAACAGCATAACTTTGAAAAAACTCACCAACCTGATAAAACAGCATCACCGCAGCAGCCTCGGCATAATCACTCAGGAAAAAAGCGCCGAAAGTCGCAATCGTCATCAAAAAATTTTCATCAAACACCTGGCCGCGCCAAATATTGCGTCCTGCCTTTGAGATAATCGGCAGACCGACAATCAGATAACTCAAAACCAGCAGCCCGTTTTTAAACGCCGCCGCCAATGGCAGAACAAGCGCCGCGGCAAAAACCGCCAGAGCAATAACAATCAGAATTAAACGTTTTTTCAAAGTCTTTGTCATAGAATATCTGCCTGTTGCTTAAAAAATAATTTCACAATCCGGTTCAACTTTATTCATGACTTTGACAACCTTGGCCATCACTTCTTCCAATTGAGCCTCTTCCGCCTCAATTGTCAGCTTCTGAGTCATAAAACTGACTGTCGCCCCAGTAACGCCTTCAATCTCGCGGATAGCCGCCTCCATTTTGGCAGCACAGTTTGCACAATCCAGATTTTCTAACTTGTATACTTTACGCATAGCTTTATTCCTTAAACAATTAAATATATGTTTAATTATATATTAAAGAATAATATCTTGTCAAGAACAATTAAACGATTGTTTAATTGTTCTGCATCGGACAGTTAATATCAAAAATATCATCAATAGAACGGTGCAGCAGACGGGCTTCCGGAGTTTCAGCAAGTTTATAATACATTTCCTTGCCCTCGCGGCGGCTGGTAAGCAGCCCGGCCTGTTTCAAAAGGCGCAGATGATGAGAAACGGCCGGAGAACTCATATTAACCGAAACGGCGATATTATTGACGCATTCTTCACAATGGCATAACAGCCAAAGAATTTTCAACCGCGTCGGATCACTGATAAGCTGAAATGTATCGGAAACTTTTTCAAAAGCTGTTTCCTTCGGCATTTTTCCGAGCATTTCCTCTGTTTTGTGGCAATGGTGGTGCAAGTTTTCAAGTTTATCCATTTCTTTTCACTTCCTGTTTGTAAAAACTTTTCTTTATTGATTATATTTCAAAAACTCTTTTGTCAGCGGCAAAGGCCGGCGGTTGATTAGCAGCGCCTGATAAACTTCAGATAAAAGGCTTTTCCGACCGTCGGCAAAAACCAGTTCTTCAACTTGTTTATCCTCACCGAGCGCATAATCTTTTATCCGCAGAGACGGCCAAGCCTCTCCGTTGACTTTGATTAATAAATCAGATTCTTTCAGTTCAAAAACAATTTTTTCCGGGTCAATATCGGCAATAAACATAATCTGGTCATAACCGCCGCTTTCGGCAATCGTATCAAATCCGTCATGAAGACCGTAAATATAAATATCATCACTGGAACCACCGTTGATAAAGTCATCGCCGGCGCCGGCAATAAAGATATTATTTCGGCCTTCTGCCCCGGAAAGTGTTTCGCTGCGGCAAGTTCCCTTAACAACCATTTTTCCGAAATCTGCCATATCAAGTTCGGAAGAAATCTTGCCCAGCTCCGTTATCTCTTTGATAATGTTTTTGATTGTTTTGCCATCAAGCAAGAAACTGTTATCATCTTTTTGCAGGCTTAAATTGTCATAAAAAGAAGTCAACAGCAGCTTAGTTTGATAAGTTTCATTTTTCGCCGCAAAAGATTTTATTTTTTCTTTTAATTCGGCCAAGTCAACGTCCCATTCTTTTTTTCCGTTGTTCCACTGCATTTTAACGGCTTGCTGCCAGTCTTTCAACATTCCGTCCTCATCAAGCCTGTTCCGCAGAAAATCAACATAGCGGTTGAATGCATCCAAAACATACGGCACGGATAAATGATGAGGATTCGGCGTTTCTTCCGAACCGCTGTGCGTACCAATATAAGGACGCCCCATAAATTTTTCCAAAGCCATCAGTTTTCTGGCATCACCGATATAATTAACACCGTCTTCGGAAATCCGCGACATCGGATCCGCATCGTAAACACCTGTCCATTGATAAATAATATCAAGAAGCAGCGCCTCGCGTTCAAGATAATTCGGCTCTTGCTGGTAGCGCCGTACCAAATTTTCCAAAGTCTGTTCCGGACTGCTTTCAATTTTATCACGCAGCGACATGACCGTACCATGACCATCAACATCGGGAATACCGGCTGTTTTTTCCGTCGGTTTGATTTGTGATAAATGACGCGTCATCGGATTATTAAGCAGCCACACTTCCTGCAACTTACTTTGGTGCCCGTCGGCAAAAATAACATTGGCATAATCGCCTAAAATATTCCCCGCTTTGTCAAATTCTTTTTGTTCATGCGGAATCAGGCTGATTCGCTCAACACCCAAATCAGTCAGGCTCATCGGCGCCGGAATATTTCTCTTTTTGCCATAAGTCCACAACCTGATTTTTTTCATCAGCTCGTCATCTTTGCCGAGATAATCGCGCCCCCCGGATAATTCGCGCAGAAGAGCAAAAGAACCGTTATTTTTATCAAAACCTTCACCGGTCAGATAAGTACCGATAACATCAGCGCCGTCTTGCGGCATATCATCATTACCCAGCGGTCGGTAAAGCAGAAAAGCATCATCTTCGCCGATTAAAGGCGTGCTTTCCTTAAAACCGTCATGATTAAAATCAAAAGAATTGCCCGGCAGCCAGTTTTTACATTTTTTAATTTCTTTCACACCGCAGGTTTCAATTCCGTTACCGTTCATATCTAGGATTAAAACCCGGGTATATTC
>URWU01000185.1 GCA_900551585.1 uncultured Alphaproteobacteria bacterium
CGAGATGTAGCTCCGTCTCGTGGGCTCGGAGATGTGTATAAGAGACAGTTCGTATCCGTAGCAAAATCAGCCAAACGAGACGGTATTGTCGCTATTGAAAAAAGAGCCGCCGAAATTGAAGATCCGTTTATCCGTTCCAGCTTAACTCTGGTTGCCGATGGTTTTAATGCTGATTTTATTGCTGAAGTTGTTGAAGCCGAGATTAAACAGATGGAAGAACGCCACCGCGCCAATGCTTCCATTTTCTCTCAGGGCGGCATGTACGCACCGACCTTGGGCGTGCTCGGTGCCGTTATTGGCTTGATTGCCGCTCTGGGCAACCTGTCAGATATTAACAAGCTTGGCCACTCAATCGCCGCTGCTTTCGTTGCCACCCTGCTCGGTATTTTTACCGGTTATGTGATTTGGCATCCGTTTGCCAATAAGCTCAAAAGAATTTCTGCCGATGAAGTCGAAATCCGCAAAATGGTTTTGGAAGGTGCTTTGGCTTTGCAGTCCGGTGCTTCTTCAATGGCAATGGAAGCCAAACTTCAGGCCTTTATCCCGGCCTCGGAAAGAAAATCTCTGAAGGAAGAATAAAATGGCCCGTAAAAAAAATCACGAAGCCCCGCACGAAGAACACGCCGACGAAACCTGGCTTATCCCTTATTCAGATTTGCTGACTTTGCTTCTGGCTCTGTTTATTGTGTTGTTTGCCACCTCCTCTCTCGATAAGAAAAAAGCGGCGCAGCTTGAATATGCTTTGGCCGCCGCTTTCAACAGCGTTCCGCCTGAGCCGGTAAACGGCAAGCTGGTAGAATTTATGGACGAAGCCGGTGGTTTGGATTTGGGTAAAGAAGTCGGCTTAGGTTCAGATTCTCAAGGTGCTGTAATTGACATTACCAACCTTGCTTTATTTGATCAGGGCAGCGTTGAAATCAGCAGCGAAGGCAAACAGATTATCCGTAAAATCAGCGAGCTTTTAAGAGAAGACAAATACCGCAAATTTACGATTGTTGTTGAAGGACATACTGACGATACGCAGGAAATAAGCAATTCTTATTACCCGTCAAACTGGGAACTCTCCGGCGCCCGTGCCGGCAGCGTTGTCCGCGAGATGATAAAAAATAAAATCGACCCGCACAGAATGAAAGCAACAGGCATGGCCGATATTGCCCCTGCTTATCCGAGCCATGATATTTACGGTGAACCAATCCCCGAAAACAGGATTAAGAACCGCCGCGTTATCATCCGTATCGAACCGTAATCAGACAAAAAGAAAGCCCCTTTTCAGGGGCTTATTTTTATTTGACTTCTGCTGTTTTATGAACCTTAACCAGTGAAGCAATAACACCGGCCAACAGCAGCGAGAAAGTCACCGTCAGCGAATGCCAGGCTTCCAGCTCAACACCGAGATAAGGCAAAAAGATTTTCAAACCGATGAAAATCAAAATCACCGACAAAGCTTGTTTCAAATAAACAAACTTATGAACCGCAGCTTCCAGCAAGAAGTATAAAGCACGCAGGCCCAAAATGGCAAAGATGTTACTGGTATAAATAATGAACACATCCTGCGTGATTAAAAAGATGGCAGGAATACTGTCCAGAGCAAAAATCACGTCCATCGTCTCAATGATAATCAGTGCAAAGAACAACGGTGTAATATAGTGCTTGCCGTTTTCTTTAACAAAGAAATGCTCACCGCGGATTTCATGAGTCACATGGAATATTTTGGAAACAATTTTATAAAGACGGCTGTCTTTGAGCTCCTGTTTTTCTTCTTTTTCCGGCAACACCATCTTGATACCGGTATAAACCAGAAAAGCTGAGAAAATATACAGAACCCAATGGAAATTGCTGATAAGAGCCTCGCCCAAAAAGATGAGCAGTGCACGCATAATAATCGCGCCTAAAATACCCCAGAACAAAACACGGTGCTGATACATTCTCGGCACGCCGAGTGAAGAAAAAATCAGCGACATAATGAAGATATTATCCAAAGACAAACTTTTCTCGACCAGAAAACCGGTAAAGAACAACATGCCTTTATCCATCCCCTCTTCATACATAATAAACACACCGAAAACACAGGCTGCCAGAATATAAACAATGCAGACAACCAAAGTGTGGAAGAAGTTCGGCACTTCATTTTTGCGGTTAAAAAACAACAAATCCCACATCAAAAGGATAACAACGGCAATACCGAAAATCACCCATAACCAGGATTCCGGCAGCACGGCATGATGCGTAAATAAATCTTTTAATTTTTCCATAACAAAAATCCTTTATAAAATCTGTAAATTTTATAGGATTGTTTAGGAATATTGTCAATCTAAGCGGCAAAGTTAACCATAACAAAAAAAATCCGCTTCAACTGAAAAGAAGAAGCGGAAATATAAATTCACCAAATTTATGATGTAAGTTTTATCTTAAAAATTCGACATACATAAACACTGTCGCCACACCCACGCTCAACAACATCGTCGGGATAGACCAGAGCAGGAATTTGACAAAGTTTATCGGATGTCCTTCGCGGCTCGCCATACCGGCAACAACCACATTCGCCGAAGCGCCGATTAAGGTTCCGTTGCCGCCGAAGCAGGCACCTAGAGACAAAGCCCACCAGATGGGCATCATGCTTTCGCGGCCGCCCATATCCGCTTCAATCGATTTTAACATCGGAATCATTGTCGCCACAAACGGAATATTATCAACAATACTGGATAAAATGGCAGAAGACCACAAAATCAGATAAACCAGTTTTTCCATACTGCCGTCTGTCACATCAATAAACTTCTGACCGAGCAATGACAAAACGCCGGTTTCTTCTAAGCCGAAAACAATCACAAACAAGCCGGTGAAGAAGAAAATGGTTGTCCAGTCCACCATATTAAAAATCTCGCGGACTTTGTCGTCTTTGTCTTCGTCTTTGCTCCCGAAAGTATAAAGAAACAACAGAAAAGCCGCGCCGGTCAAAGCGATTGTTCCGTTATCCAGATACAATTCTTTGGCAAAGATAAAACCGCCGATAACACAGAACAAAACAAATAAAGATTTATACAACAAACTGCTGTCAATAATTGCGTCTTTTTCATCCATTGCCATCACCAGTTCTTTTTCGGCATCCGTTGTTATCAGACGGCGTCCCCAGAAAAAGTCAAACAAAGCAATCAGCAGAATCATCACCACCAGAACAATCGGTGTCAAAACTTCAACAAAATCCATAAAAGTCAAATCAAGAGCCGAGCCGATTAAAATATTAGGTGGATCACCGATGAGTGTTGCCGTGCCGCCGATATTTGAAGCAAAAATCTCCAACACCAAAAAAGGATAAGGATTAATTTTCAGCTTGCGGGTAATCTGAAAAGTTACCGGCGCAATCAGCAAAACCGTTGTCACATTATCGAGAAAGCCGGAAAAAACAGCGGTCACAATCGCCAAAACCGCCAATAATCC
>URWU01000186.1 GCA_900551585.1 uncultured Alphaproteobacteria bacterium
ATCTACACTCGACTAGTCGTCGGCAGCGTCAGATGTGTATAAGAGACAGGTGTAAATCACAATCAAATTTGTTTTAAAATCATAGTCTTGTTATCATCAAAACAGTTTTTGCAAGGCCTGCAGAAGAAGGTTGAAGCAATCTCAGCTTTATTTATAGAGGAAGAAATTTGTCTGAAATTGTCGGCGTTTTGCTGCCGCTGCCGTTTAATGATGTTTTTGATTATAAAGTCGAAACCGATGAAAAAGTCGTTTTAGGCTCAATAGTCCGTGTGCCTTGGGGGCGCGACCGGCAAATAGGTGTTGTTTGGAAAATCGGCAAATCCTCAAACTTAGATGAGAAAAAAATCAAGCCGATTATTGAAGTTTTAGACTTTCCGCCTTTGTCCGACGAACTCCGCAAATTTGTTAATTTTGTGGCCGCTTATAACATGGCGTTTTTAGGCTTGACTTTAAAAATGGTTATCAGTGCCAAAGGCGCATTTGAGGGACAAAAAACCACAACCTTATATACCTTGTCCGGCAAAACGCTCAGCGAAGCCAAGCTCAAAAATTCAGATGCCCGTTGGCGCGTGATGGATTTGCTGAAGCATTATCCTTATACCCGCGCCGAAATTGCCGCCGGTGCCGGAGTGGGGCAGAGCGTGATTAAAACCATGATTGACGCCGGTGTATTATCCCCGATTGTGGTTGAAAACAAAAAAGAATATGCCGAACCTCAGGGCGATTTTCATAAGGTTAATTTAACTGCCGAACAACAGGCTGCCGCAGATATTCTCGTCGGCAAAGTCGGCGAGGGCTTTTCTGTCACCTTGCTTGACGGCGTAACCGGCTCCGGCAAAACAGAGGTTTATTTTGAGGCGGTTGCCAAAGCGCTTGAAAACGGCAGACAAGTCGTGATTACGGTTCCTGAAATTGCCCTGACCAGCCAATGGCTCGGGCGTTTTGAACGCCGTTTCGGCGTCAAGCCGGCCTGCTGGCACTCGGGCTTGGGAACCAGAGAGCGGACAGATACCTGGATTGCCATTATCGAAGGCCGAGCCAAAGTGATTGTCGGTGCCCGTTCGGCTCTGTTTTTGCCTTATCAGAATTTGGGGCTGGTCGTGCTTGATGAAAGCCATGACCATTCATATAAACAAGAAGAAGTTGTCAATTATCAGGGGCGCGATATGGCCGTCGTCCGAGCCAAAATGGAAAATTTTCCGCTGATTCTTGCAACGGCCACGCCGGATTTGGAAACCCTCAACAATGTTGAAGAGGGCAAATATGATATTGTCAAATTAGAGAGCCGCTATGCCAGTGCCGAATTACCGGCGATTAAGATTATCGACCTCAAAGCCGACAAGCCGCAAAAAGGCGATTGGGGCGTTTCGTGGCTGGCGCCGTCTCTGGTTGCGGCCATGAAAGAAAACCTTGAAAAAGGCGAACAGTCTATGCTGTTTTTGAACCGCCGCGGCTATGCGCCTTTAATCATCTGCCGCGATTGCGGCCATCGTATCCAATGCCCGCATTGCACCGCCTGGCTGACTGAGCACCGCAATACCAAGTCTTTGGTTTGTCATCATTGCGGTTATTCCATTCCCATTCCGAAAGTCTGTCCCGAATGCGGATCGGAGCAGGGGCTGACAGCTTGCGGTCCGGGGGTTGAAAGAGTGGCAGAAGAGGTTAAATCCAGATTCCCCGATGCCAATATCCGTATCATCTCCAGCGATATTACCTCAACTTTGGCCGATGTTTCCGGCGTGATTAAAGAAATGGAAGAGGGAAAGGTTGATATTTTAATCGGTACGCAGATTCTGGCCAAAGGGCACCATTTTCCGTGTCTGACTTTGGTCGGAATAGTTGATGCCGATTTAGGATTAATGGGCAGTGATTTACGCGCAACGGAACAGACTTATCAGCTTTTGTCGCAGGTTTCCGGTCGCGCCGGGCGCGGCGAGAAAAAAGGCACGGTTTATTTGCAAACGCTTTATCCGGATAATGCTGTTTTAAAAGCTTTGCTGGCAAATGACCGTGAACAGTTTTTGAGCTTGGAAAAAAAATCGCGCCGCCTGCTGAAACTGCCGCCTTACGGCAAGCTGGCCGCGGTGATTGTTTCCGGCTCAAATCATGACCAGACGGAGAGGGTGGCAACCTGGCTCGGCCAATGTGCGCCGAACACGGATTCAATCACCACGCTTGGTCCCGCACAGGCACCGATTTATATGCTGCGCGGCAAATATCGTTACCGTTTATTATTAAAAACCGCCAAATCCGTCCGCATTCAGGAAGTGTTAAGAAACTGGCTCAGCCGGGTTAGTCTTCCCAATACGGTACGGGTAGAAGTTGATATTGATCCTTATAGCTTTATGTAGGTTTTCTGCCGTTTTAAGGACATACATACCAAACCGCAAGCTTTTGTTTAATATTTTAAAACTTCTTAATAAATTAGAAACTAATTGTTGAGTAGTATGAACGCAACCAAAATAGATATTTGAGTAGAGTATTTAACATTGAAAAAAGATTCTAAGACCAAAATCGCTTCTGTATATTCTCTGGCTTTGTATGAAGCTGCTGAGGAAAAGAAGGCCGTGAACAAAGTTTACGCTGATATTCAGACCCTGCTGAACGTGGTTGATGAAGAAAAAGATTTCTTAAAATATTTTTCAAATCCGCTCTGGGAAACTGATTCTAAAAAATCAGCCTTAAAAGAAATTGCCGCCAAAATCAAACTCTCGGATGAAACGCTGAATTGTCTGGACATTATTGCCGACAATAACCGTTTTGCCGAGCTGAAACTGATTTTGGAAGATTTTATCCGTTTATATTATCGCAAACATGATGTTGCCGAAGTTGAAGTTTCTTCGGTAAAAACGCTGAATGCGGCGCAGGATAAAAAACTTTCGGCAGAGCTGGAAAAAATGCTCGGTAAAAAAGTTGTTATCAAGTACAATCTTAATCCTGACCTTTTGGGCGGATTGAGAGTAAAATACGGCTCAAATATGATAGATGATTCTATTTTAGGAAAATTAAATCGTTTAGAAATAATGATGAAAGGTGGACAATAATGTCTGTACACGCAAGCGAAATATCCTCCATTATCAAGGAAAAAATCGCCAAGACCGATGTCGATATTGATGTATCCGAAGTCGGACGGGTTTTGTCTGTCGGTGATGGTATTGCCCGTATCTATGGATTGGATAAAGTTCAGGCGAACGAACTTGTCGAGTTTGAGAACGGCATTAAAGGTATGGCCTTGAACCTTGAAGAAGACAACGTCGGTGTTGTTATTTTCGGTTCGGACCAAAATATTAAAGAAGGTGACACCGTTAAACGTACGGACAAGATCGTGAGCGTTCCGGTCGGAAAACAGCTGCTTGGCCGCGTTGTCGATGCTTTAGGTGAGCCGATTGACGGCAAAGGCCCGATTCTGTCTCTTATACACATCTGACGCTGCC
>URWU01000187.1 GCA_900551585.1 uncultured Alphaproteobacteria bacterium
CGACTAGTCGTCGGCAGCGTCAGATGTGTATAAGAGACAGGAACATAAAAATACCAAAGGTTGACCGCCAATTCTTTAAAATAAGGAATAGTCAGGGTAAAACGATTGCTTTCCGGCGTAAAATACGACGTTACCAAAACAGCAACCAAAGCCGTGGTAAATTGTAAAAACAGCTTCATTTTAGCTGACATGGCGTTAGCTGTTTCCTTAGTCACTTTAACATAATCGTCCACAAAACCAACAAAACCGTAAACAACCAAAACCAAAATACAAATCCAGACAAACGGATCCGTCAGATTCGTGCATAGCAGCATGGAAATGATACTGCTGCCCAAAATCAGCAGGCCGCCCATCGTCGGTGTACCCTTTTTGGCCAGATGGGTTTTAGGACCGTCTTCGCGGATAGGCTGCCCGTGAGCCTGATGACAATGCAGAAAATTAATCAACCGCGTGCCGAAAGACAGCGAAAGCAGCAAAGAAACAAAGAAGGCCATAAAAGCCCGTGATGAAATTGTATCAAGATAATCGGGCGCAGACAGCATATCAAATAAATATTGAAGCATGACAAATTCCTAACATGGTATAGACTTTGCCCGTATTCTATCCAAGAATCGCTAAATATTCCTTAAAGAAATGGTTTATATGGCATAAAAATTCAAACAAATGACTATTGTTTGAAAACATTCATAAAAGGCCGTTAAAACACAAGCGTAGAAATCAAAACTTCGAATGATAAGAAAAAAAACGGATAATCAGTCTTGATAAAGAGAACTATGCTTATAATTTTCTATCTGATGACGGATAATGACGCCTAAAACAGCGGCCACCGGAACGGCTATCATCAGGCCTAAGAAACCTAAAAGGACACCGCCGGCAAGTAAAGCAAACATAACCCAAACCGGATGAAGACCGACACTGTCGCCAACCAGTTTCGGTGTGAGGAAATTGCCTTCCAGAAATTGTCCGGCAGCAAAGACGGCAACAACCGGCAAAATCTGGCTGAGACTGTCAAACTGGGCAAAAGCAATGGCCATACTGATAACAAAACCGGTAATACTGCCGACATAAGGAATAAAAGAAATGATACCGGCAATAAAACCGACCAGCACACCTAAATCAAGCCCGACCAGATATAAACCGACGGCATAAAATGTGCCGAGCAAGACACAAACGCTGAGCTGACCGCGGATAAAACCGGCCAAAATCCGGTCAATCTCACGAGCTTGTTTTTCAATCGAGGCTTTAGAATGGCGCGGCAACAAGCCGTCAACTTTGCCGACAAATTTATCCCAGTCACGCAGCATATAAAAAGCCACAACCGGCGTAATAAGCAGCAAAGAAAGCACATTAAAGAAAGCAAAACCGCTGGAAATCACCCCTTTGACAATCGAGCCGAAAACTTTGAGGCCGTTTGCCATATTACTGCGAATATACTGACGGACTTTTTCAGCGTCCAAATCGGGAAACCGCTGCTGCAACTCAACAAAAACCGGCTCAAATTTTTTCAGCAAAGCCGTCAGATAAGTCGGAACGGAAGAAATAAAATGACCGAGCTGCTCATCTATCACACCGATTAATAAAACCAACAGCGGAAAGAGAACCAAAATAACAAGAACCATCACAACGACCGTCGCCAGAGTACGGTTCATACCCCATTTTTCAAATTTTGAAGTAAGCGGATCAAGCAGATAACCGATAATAATACCGGCCACAAAGGGTAACAGAACCGACCGCAGCACATAGACCGACATACAAAAGAAAATGAAAAGAGCCAGCCAGAAAATCCAGTTATTGCTGAGTTTTTTTTGCGTATCTGTCATAAATTACTCCGTTAAATTGCGGCCTGTTCTTAAAAACCGGCGCTATCTTTCCAAAAGATAGAAACCGCCGTAGTCTTTCAAATTAAAACCCTTATTGCGCAGAGCCGCCCAAACTTTATCATCGCTGCCGACAAATTCGAGTTTGAACTGAACCTTACCCGCACCCATGGCCTCGACCTGAATATTGCGGACATAAGCAATTGTCTTCAATGATTTTTCGGTCCTTATCCATTCGGAAATGCTGTTAAAATTGTAAACGACCTCAATCGAAGACATCAGCTGGCTTTCGGCAATATTCGCAGCCTTGACCTTATTTTCGATTTTTGAGCTGACTTCATCAATGGCCCGGGCAAACAAATCATCGCTCATATTGCGGTCACCGGAAATAGTCAGAGTCTCGCCGGCATTGCTTGATTTGAGGGAATAGAGTTTGACTTTTAAACCGTCAATCCCGTCATAAACAGCATCGGCAACATAAACATCGCTGGCATTGTTATTCAAGGCCACTTCCTGCAAAGCCGGAGCATCAAAAGCCAGCGCCTTGTCAGCATCAATCTCGGCTCGGCTGATATCTGTCAGCGGAATAGAATTGATTTTTACCAATGAATTGCGCGGCGCCTTGTTCTCCCAAGCCTTGCGCCAGATATTATTGTCTTCCCACAACAGCGGCCTGTCAGCTTCAAATTCTCTGAACACCGGAATAACCACAACTTTGGAAGCGGCGGCAACCACAGACTGAATATCTTTTTCATTCATATAAGCTTTTAAAATCGGCTCGCTGACCGTCACTTTTAAATCGGCAAGATAACGCACATTGGAAGATTTTTCGGAAACAACCGAAACTTCTTTAATAAAATTGACAATTTTATCATCAGACAACCCCAGCAGCGAAGAAGAACCCTGCGAAGTCGTCAGCTTGCGGACAACTGTTTCAAAAGCTTTGCGATTGGCGGCAACCATAGCCTTTTCACGCGCCTGAGCAGCATTCACATCCGTCACGTCGACATTAACATCGACCGTATAAAGCGAGTCTTCGGCCCGCGCCGGCAAAACGACAGCCAGAACGGCGGCAAAAACGGCAAAAAGAAATTTAAGGCAAGACAACTAAAAAACTCCTAGCTGACAATTTCGATTTTGTTAAAGAAGAAAGAAATCTCTCTTTTGGCACTTTCTTCACTATCAGAACCATGCACGGTATTTTGCGTAATCGACAGAGCAAAAGTTTTGCGGATAGTTCCTTCTTCAGCCACGGCCGGATTAGTCGCACCCATAATTTTGCGATAATCTTCAATGGCATTGTCGCCTTCCAAAACCTGAACGACAATCGGTGCGGAAGTCATATATTCGACCAAACCGCCGAAGAAAGCTTTTTCTTTGTGTTCTTCATAAAATTCTTCTGCCTGAGCGGTTGTCAGGCGAATAAGTTTCTGAGCGATGATTCTCAAACCGGCCTCTTCAATCATGGTGTTAACTTTACCGGTAATGTTGCGCATTACGGCGTCAGGCTTGATAATCGACAGGGTTCTCTGCATAATTTCTGTCTCTTATACACATCTCCGAGCCCACGAGACGGAGCTACATCTC
>URWU01000188.1 GCA_900551585.1 uncultured Alphaproteobacteria bacterium
CTGATAAACGATACCGAAACCGTTTCGCTGCCGTTTATTAAATATTATTCCGATCTGACGCAGGAAGACATCATCAGCATTATTGACGCTCAAAACATCAACAAACAAAAAGCGGTTGCCATGCGTAAAAATCTGCCCGGTGACATTTCGCAGTATATTGCCGAAAAATGCCCTGAAGAGGTTATCGGCGTTTTAATATCTAACGAAAGCGCCCAGATTGAAGAAAATACCTATCATCTGATTGTCGACCGTTTCCCGGAAAGCGAAAATATCAAACAAAACATGGTTTACCGCTCGGAACTGCCGGTTTCCATCATTGAAAAAATTGTTTATTCTTTGTCCGAGGAACTGCAGCGCCGTCTGGTTTTCAACCACAATCTCCCCAACAACATCGCCAGCGATATTGTCGAGCAGGTTAAAGAAAAAGCCACTCTGAAAATCTCGGAAGAATACAGCTCCGACAAACAGATTGAAGAACTGATTCACCAGCTTTATACCTCAAACCGCCTGACTTCCACTTTGGTTGTCCGTTCAATCTGCATGGGCGATTTAAAATTCTTTGAATATGCTTTGGTTTATCTGTCCAATACGCCGATTACCGAAGTCCGCAAAATCCTGTTCAATACATCAATGGATTTCATGATTCGCAACCTGCTGCGCAAAGCCTATATTCCTAAATCGATGTTCCCGGCCGTTTTCAGCGCTCTCAAGGTCATTAAAGACATTCGTTTCGACTACAAACGCAATGACAGCAAAACCTTTGCCCATAAGGTTATTGAAAGAATTCTGTCTTATGGCTCCGCCGGCGAAGACCTGAACGAAGAAGATGTCAATTATCTGATTTCCAAAATCAGCTGATATCCCCGAAAACGACAAGGCCGCACACGGAAAGAAGCCTGCCCTTTATATAATTTTAATAAATTAAGTGTTATATATAACGAATGATTTAACCACTTAATGCAGGATAAGATATTGCAAAACGAAGATTCATCAATCTTAACCGAGCTGCTGGACATTACCTCGATGATTGCCCGGAACAATGACTATTTGGCAGTCATTGCGCGTATTATCAAGCTGGCCGGCCGAACCTGCGCTGCCGAAGCCGGATTCTTCTACACTTCCGGCGATGACAAATTTCTCAATTTGGAATACAGCTACAATACCAAGCTTAACATCAGCAAACTGGGCTCGGATAACAATATCTATACTCCGGCGATTTACCTGCCGGACAGCCGCAACAAAAATATCAAATCCGCCGCCGAAGTTGCCGCATTGAATAACGAAATCATCAACTTGCCGGCAATCTATAATTCCGGTGAACTTGATAACGGCTTTTTTGCTAATTATGACGCCCTGAACAACTATACCTCGGTGGCTTTGCTGACCGTGCCTTTGACCAACCGCAAAGGATATATCATCGGTGTCGCCCAATTTGTCAATCCCAAAGATATCAAAGGCAAAAGCATTTCTTTCACCCGCGATATGCTGGTCGATATTCAGTCAATCTGCAACCTCGCCACGCTGGTTTTGGAAAACCGCAAACTCAGCGAGGATTACGGCCAATTATTGGAATCTTTTATTGAGGTTCTGGCGCGTGCCATTGACGCCAAATCCCCTTACACCGGCGCCCATTGCCAGCGCGTTCCGGTCATTGCCCGCATGCTGGCAACAGCGGCTGTTCAGGAAGAAACCGGCCCGTTAAAAGATTTTGAAATGAGCAACGATGACTGGTACGCCCTCAACATTGCGTCCTGGCTGCACGACTGCGGCAAAGTCACCACACCGGAATATATCGTTGATAAAGCCACCAAACTTGAAACAATTTACAACCGCATTCACGAAATCCGCAACCGGTTTGAGATTCTGCGCCGCGACGCTCATATTGATTATTTGAAAAAACGCCTCGCCAATACGGCTCCGGTCGAAACGCTGCAGGCTGAATTTGTTGCCAAAGTCAAAGAACTGGAAGACGATTTTTCTCTGGTTGCCCGTTGCAATACCGGCGACACACCGCTGACAGACGAAGATATCAAAGCACTTGACCGCGTGTCGCAAAAACAGTTTACCCGTTACTTCAGCCGCATTAAAGGAATTTCCTGGGCTGAAAGAGACCATATTGCCGACAGAGACGCTGCCGCACACCCGGGATATGAAAACCTGCTCCAAGACCGCGAAGACCAGCTCTTCGGCCAATATAACCGCGGAGAATTATACAACCTCAAAGTCCGCAACGGCACGATTAATAAAGAAGAACGCGAAAAAATCAATGAACATATTGTTGTGACGATTGATATGCTCAAAGCGCTGCCTTTCCCGAAAGAACTGGCCAATGTTGTCGAATACGCCGGTGCTCACCACGAACGCGTTGACGGCAAAGGTTATCCGAACGGGCTGACCGGCGACCAAATGTCTATCCCGGCCAAAATCATGGCCATTGCCGACATTTTTGAAGCCCTGACCGCCAATGACCGCCCGTATAAAGAGCCTAAAAAACTGTCACAGGTTTTAAGCATTATGCGCGACATGAAAAACAACGGCCATATTGATCCCGATTTATATGAAGTTTTCATTCGCTCCGGAGTTTATTTGGACTATGCCGAGCAATATATTGATAAAATCCAGATTGATGAAATTACCCCGGAGGATTATTTGTAATGCTGAAAGTTTACCCGATACTTTGCCGCGCAGGAAAAATGGACAATTATGCTTATCTCCTGCTTGATGAAGCAACCGGCGTTTCTGCCGTTATTGACCCTTCCGAAGCAGCGCCGATTATCAAAAAATGTGCTGAGCTCGGCGTCAAACCGGATTATATTCTCAACACTCACCACCATTTTGACCATACTGACGCCAATGAAGAACTGGAAGAACTCTACGGCGCCAAAGTGGTCGCCAATATCAATGACGCAGCCCGCATTCCCGGCTTTGACATCGGGGTCGAACCCGGCGGCACATTTGCTCTGGGCGAAAGTATTGCCGAAATTATTGATGTTTCGGCCCATACTCAGGGGCATATTCTTTGGTATTTTCCCAAAGATAAAGTCGTTTTTACCGGCGATACATTGTTCAATCTTTGCGTCGGCGGCTTATTTGAAGGCAGCGTCGAAGAAATGTATGCCGCCTTGCAAAAAATCAAACAACTGCCTGACGATGTTCTTTTTTACCCCGGCCATGAATATACAATGCCTTCCGTCCCGATGGCTTTGCATTTACTGCCAGATTCACCGGTTTTGCCGCAATATATCCAAAATGCAAGACAACGACTGGCACAAAACCTCCCGGTCGCCCCGGTTGCTTTGGGAATCGAAAAACAATGCAATCCCTACCTTCATGCCGATTCTCTGGCCTGTCTCTTATACACATCTCCGAGCCCACGAGAC
>URWU01000189.1 GCA_900551585.1 uncultured Alphaproteobacteria bacterium
TCGTGGGCTCGGAGATGTGTATAAGAGACAGTTTCACCGTCTTTGGCAAAACATTCCAAGCTTTCCAGACGCGCCAAAGAGCAGATAATTTTGTTGAAAGCTTTCAAATTACCGCAAGAACGGCTGTCGGCATCTTTCAGATAAACATGCAGTTTGGCGGCGGCAGGCAAATTCATTGACGCACGCAGAGAACGGATTGAGCTGATTAAATCAATTGCCCAATCAATATCATTCAGAGCATCTTCATCAATTTTCTCATTCAGCGGCCAAGCGGCTTTAATCAACTTGCAGCTGCGGTCATCACAAGTATTATTCCACAATTCGGTCGTAATAAACGGCATAAACGGGTGCAAAATGACCAAAATTCTATCCAATACCCAAGCAAAAGCAGCGCGGGTCTCGGCTTTTTCAGCTTCATTGTCGCCGTAAAAAATCGGCTTGCTCATCTCAATATACCAGTCGCAGAAAGAACCCCAGACAAACTGATAAACGGCATTGGCCGAATCTGAAAAACGGAAAGCGTCCAGATTGTCGGTAACTTCTTTGGCGGCCTGTTTGGCTTTGGCAATAATCCATTTGTTAATCGGCAGCTTGACGCTGTTTTCATCAAAACCTTTAACAAGGCGGCATTCGTTCATCTCGCCAAAACGGGCGGCATTCCACAGTTTGGTGGCAAAGTTGCGATAACCGGCAATACGGGATTCACTCATGTTAATATCGCGGCCCTGAGTTTCCATTGCCGCCATGAAAAAGCGCAAAGCATCTGCGCCGTATTTTTCAATTGTTTCCATCGGATCAACTGTGTTGCCTTTGGATTTTGACATTTTACGACCCTGCTCATCTCTGACCAAACCATGAATATAAGCTTTTTTGAAAGGCACTTTTTTCATCATATACATGCTCATCATCATCATTCTGGCAACCCAAAAGAAAATGATGTCAAAGCCGGTAACGAGAACGGAAGTCGGATAAAACGTATCCAAAAACTCGCTCTTATCCGGCCAGCCCAAGGTTGAGAAAGCCCACAGACCAGATGAGAACCAAGTATCCAAAACATCGGTTTCACGGGTTAATTCCTCATGCTTGCCGTAGAACTTGTCAGCGGCAGCCTGTGCTTCTTCGGCATTTTCTTCACAGAAGATATGGCCGTCCGGACCATACCAAATCGGCATTTGGTGTCCCCACCACAATTGACGGGAAATACACCAGGGCTGAATGTTTCTCATCCATTCAAAATAAGTTTTCTCATAAGATTTGGGAACAAATTCCATATCGCCTTCTTCAACCACGCGGATTGCTTCTTTGGCCAAAACCGGCGCGTCAACAAACCATTGATCGGTCATCAGCGGCTCAATGACAACATTTGAGCGGTCGCCGTAAGGGATAACCATCGGGTGGTCTTCAATTTTATCCATCAAACCCATTTCTGTCAGAGCTTCAATCGTTTTGGCTCTGGCTTCCATTGTTGTCATTCCCGGATAAGGCGTATTTTCATTCAGAGTGGCGTCTAAATTCAGAACATTAATCATCGGCAGGTTATGACGTTTGCCGACTTCAAAGTCATTAAAGTCATGAGCCGGCGTAATTTTAACCGCACCGGTTCCTTTTTCGGGGTCGGCGTGCTCGTCGGCAATAATCGGAATCGACCGGTTGATAATCGGAATAATGCAGTTTTTGCCAATCAAATGCTTTAATTTTTCATTTTCTTTGGAAACAGCAACCGCCGTATCACCGAACATGGTTTCCGGACGCGTGGTCGCAATGTGAATAAACTGTCCTTCTTCGCCTTCAATCGGATATTTGTAATAATACATTTTACCGACGGTTTCTTTTTGAACAACTTCCAAATCAGAAACGGCGGTCATGAATTTAGAATCCCAGTTAACCAGTTTTTTGGCTTTATAAATCAAGCCGTCTTTATACAGGTTAACAAAGATTTTGCGAACAGCGCGGCTTAATCCCTCATCCATGGTAAAACGGGAACGCGACCAATCGCAAGAAGCTCCCAAGCGGCGCAGTTGTTTGCAAATAGTGCCGCCGGACTGTTCTTTCCATTTCCAAACGGTTTCAATGAATTTTTCGCGGCCCAAATCATGGCGGGTAATCCCCTCTTTGGCCAGATTGCGCTCAACAACCATTTGGGTTGCAATACCGGCATGGTCCATACCCGGCTGCCAGAGAACCTTTTTGCCGAGCATACGGTTGTAGCGAATCAGAATATCCTGCAGCGTATCGTCCAGCGCATGTCCCATGTGCAAAACACCGGTGACGTTCGGCGGCGGAATAACAACGGCAAAAGCGTCTTTATCACTACGCATATCCGGTTTGAAATCTCCGCTTTCTTCCCAATCGGCATAAATCTTTTCTTCAAAATCTTTAGGGTTATAATTCTTCTCTAACATTTTTTGTTCCTCAAAAAGTGACATGTGAATAGCAACATGTGACTGATAAATTAAATCTGCATATAAACCGCAAAAAGCCCTCAAAACTTAATTTGGGGGCAAAAAATTTGCAGGCCGGCAACTAAAAGGATAGCTATTTGCCAACCTTTGCCATCACTCGCTCAATTTCCTTTTGAACGGCGGCTTCTACAATCGCCGGAAGTTTTGCATCTAACCAAGCTTTGGTCTGAGCTTTAATTTCTTCTTTGGCATAAGCGGCAATATCAACATTGCTGTTGATTTCAGCGCTGACAGACGCGCTGATAATATCTTTAATAACTTCTTCGACAACTTCGGCAATCGTCTTTGAACCATCACCCAAATTTTTGATTTCTGCTTTGACTTCCGGAGCCTTAACAGCTTCTTCAGCAGGAGCTTTCTCGGCAAACATCTTGGCAAAATTGCTGATGATATTAGCAGAAACATCAACGGCATCCGCTTCCTGTTCAACCGTTTTTGCTTCCGGCTCGGCCGGTTTTTCAGCTGCAACCGGAGCCGTTGCTTCTTCAGTTTTATTGTCTGCTTTATTATCGGCATAAATAACTTTGGAAGCAGAGGTTAAAATATCATCAATATTTTCGGCAACTTCTTCAACATCAGCCGGTTCTTCCGCCGGAATCTCGCTCTTGGTTTCCGCGACGGGAGCTGCCAGCAAATCTTCAACATCAACGCTGTCATCCGGCAGCTGCAGTTCGTTTGCACCGCCTGAAGCATCATCTTCCGGAGAGAAAATCGGCTCAGCCTCAACTTCTGTTTCAACATCGACGCTCAGATTGTCAATCGGATCAGCTTCTTCAATAACAGGCTCTTCTACCGGCTCAGCTTCAACAACGGTTTCGGCAACGGCCTCAACAACAGGTTCCGGCTCGGCAGCAACTGCCGGAGCTTTCTCTGCCTCAACCTCAGGAACGGTAATATCGCTGATATCAATA
>URWU01000190.1 GCA_900551585.1 uncultured Alphaproteobacteria bacterium
CAATCGAGCCTGGTCTGCGTTTTGCAATTCGCGAAGGCGGCCGTACTGTTGGCGCCGGCGTTGTTGCTGCTATCAACGAATAAGTAAGAGAGCGATAACTTGGTTTTCTGCTAAGACCGGTCCGACATAGACCGGTCTTAGCATATTTTTGAAAGTTTGTTGACATAGAGTGTTAACTGTGGTACTCTATATTAGTGAAATTTTGTGATTGGTAATCTATGAGTAAGAGAGGTGTTAAATATGCGCAGTTTAGTTACCATGGCTTGCACTGAGTGCAAACAACGCAACTATCAAACCAACAAAAACAAAAAGAACGATCCTGATCGTATCGAACTGAATAAATATTGCAAGTTCTGCAAAAAACACACTTTACATAAAGAAACTAAATAATTTTTGTTAACGTGTGATTTAGTATCAGGTATTCAAGCAAGGATGTGAAAAAATGGCCGTTCCGGAAACTACGGGTGTGAAGAACGCAGGCGGTATTACACGCTTTATGCGTGAAACTAAAGTAGAACTGAAAAAAGTAACCTGGCCTACCAAACAAGAGCTTATTGCTAATACTGCAGTGGTTTTGATTGCGGTTGTTATTTGTGCAGCATTGATTTGGGTCATTGATTCCTTCTTCAATGTTGTTTTTCGCTTGATTTTGCAATAAGGCTGCGTAAGGAGGAAAGGGAAGCTTCCCTATCATTAATATGGAATCAGAAAAACGTTGGTATGTAATCCACACTTATTCCGGTTATGAGAATAAGGTAAGCGCAAATCTGGAACGTAAAGTTCATTCCTTGGGTATGGAAAATGAAATTTTCCGTATTGTGATACCTATGGAAAATGAGGTTGAAGTAAAAGACGGTAAAAAACGCAGCGTCCAGAGAAAGGTTTTTCCTGGTTATGTGCTTGTAGAGATGATTGTAAATGATCGCTCTTGGTATGCTGTGCGTAATACACCGGGTGTGACCGGCTTTGTCGGTTCCGGTACTAAACCGATTCCTTTGACTGATGAAGAAGTCAAACAGATCATGCGCTCCATGGGCGTAGAAGAAAGCCGCCCCAAAATTGATTTACAATTACAACAGATGGTTCGTTTGAAAACTGGTCCGTTTGCCGGCTGTGTCGGCAGCGTTTCTGAAATCAATGAAGAACGTGGTAAACTGAAAGTTTTGGTTAGCATGTTCGGACGCGAAACACCTGTTGAGATTGATTTTACTCAGGTTGAAGAAGCTGAATAATAAGGAGGTGTAATAAATGCCGAAAAAAGTCGTAAAAATGGTAAAATTACAGGTACCGGCTGGTAAAGCTACTCCGGCTCCTCCTGTAGGCCCTGCACTTGGCCAAGCTGGTGTAAACATCATGGCTTTTGTTAAGGAGTTCAATGAACGTACTGCTCAACAAGCAGGTTTGATCATTCCGGTAGAAATTACCGTATTTGAAGATCGTTCCTTTACTTTCATTACAAAAACTCCTCCGGCACCGGTTTTGCTGAAAAAAGCTGCTGGTCTGGAAAAAGGTTCCGGCGAACCAAACAAAAAGAAAGTTGCTCAATTGAGCCGCGATAAAGTTCGCGAAATCGCTGAAGCTAAAATGGCTGACCTGAATGCTGCTGATATCGAAGCTGCTATGAGAATGGTAGAAGGTACTGCGCGCAGCATGGGTATAACCATCGTTGACTGATTTATAGTCGACTATTTATGTGGGAGGAATTATCCGTTTGTACCACAAGGAGGAAAGTTTAATGGCAAAATTTGGTAAAAAATATCAAGACGCTTTGAAACTTATCGAAGCCGACAAATTCTATGCTCCTAAAGAAGCAGTAGAATTAGTTAAAAAAACTTCTGTTACTAAATTTGACAGCACTGTAGAAGTTGCTTTCAAATTAGGCGTAAATCCTAAATACGCTGACCAACAAGTTCGTGGTGCTCTAGTTCTTCCTCATGGCACTGGCAAATCTAAATCTGTTTTAGTATTTGCTAAAGGCGCTAAAGTTCAGGAAGCAGAAGCAGCTGGTGCTGACTATGTAGGCGGCGAAGAATTGGTTGCTAAAATCCAAGGCGGCTGGACTGATTTCGAAGTCTGCGTTGCAACTCCTGATATGATGGGTGTTGTAGGCCGTTTGGGTAAAATCCTCGGTCCTAAAGGCTTGATGCCTAACCCGAAGGTTGGTACAGTTACTATGGATGTAACACGTGCTATCAACGAAATTAAAGCCGGTAAAATCGAATATCGTACTGATAAAGCTGGTAATGTTCAAGCTCCTATTGGTAAGGCTTCTTTTACCGAACAACAACTGTTGGAAAACTACATCACTTTGGTCGATACTCTGATCAAAGTAAAACCGTCTGGTGCAAAAGGTCAGTATATTAAATCTATAACTGTATCTACCACTATGGGCCCTGGCGTAAAAATTGACGTTTTGAAAGCTAACAGCGACAAATAAGATTTTTGATGTAGTAACAACTTTATAAATCAGAAGATAATCGGGCCATAGACAGCAGGTGCGGTAACGCATAAGTAGAAATACACCTGCCGAGGCTGGAGACGATGAAGATAGACCTTCGCGACCTCCGGCTTAGGCCGAGAGGTCTTTTTGATTTTATAAAATCATTTTTTAAGAAGGAGGTGTGATGCATGGCAGTTATTAGACCTGAAAAAGCAGCTAAAGTTGCTGAGATCAAAGAATTGCTGACAGCTTCCAAGTGCACTATTCTGGTTGATTTTTGCGGTTTGACCGTAGCTCAGGATACAGCATTTCGCCGCAAAATGCGCGAAGCTGGCGTCAAATATGGCGTTGTAAAAAATACAATGCTGCGTATTGCTGCAAATGAAGCCGGCATCGAAGGTTTAGAGCCTGTATTGGAGAAAAACACTGCAATTGCAGTTGCTCCTGAAGATCCCGTTGCTGTAGCAAAAATTATTTGCGATTTCGCAAAAGAAAACAAAGCTCTGACTATCAAAGCTGGTGTACTCGACGGTCAAGTTATCGACGAAGCTGCAATTAAAGCTTTGGCAGAACTTCCGCCGAAAGAAGTCCTCATTGCAAAAATGCTGGGCAGCATGAATGCTCCAATCAGCGGTTTTGTCAATGTACTGCAAGGTACTATCCGCAACGTTGTTTATGCACTCGAGGCTGTTCGTCAGCAAAAAGAGTCCGCATAAGCAGTGTGTCTAACCAAGCAAGTTAAAACAAAAAATAAAACATTTGAATTTATGGAGGTATATATAATGAACAAAGAACAAATCATCGAAGCTATTGAATCTATGACCTGTCTCTTATACACATCTCCGAGCCCACGAGACGGAGCTACATCTCG
>URWU01000191.1 GCA_900551585.1 uncultured Alphaproteobacteria bacterium
AATTAGAACTAAAGCCTATAGAATTAATGATAAACGTTTTTTTTTTTTTGCAACCGAAAAATGCAAAAGTTGTAAATTAAATGAGAGAGATAAGCGATTGGATTTAAAAATAAAAATGTCACTCTGAGCTTGTCGAAGAGTCTCAGCAAATTAATAAGGCTGAGATGTTTCGACTTCGCTCAACATGACAATATTGCTATATAGTTTGACTGGATTCTTTCTGTTCGCTATGCTCCGCGTTAAAATGACGATAGCGGACGGGTGACAAAATTCTGGGCGAGCAACGCGAGCGGTGCGTCAGCTAACTTTTCGCCGTCGGGCGTTCCCGACCGCGAGCAGTACATCAGCTAACTCAAGCCTCAGGCGCTTGCCTGAGCCCTCGCGTTTACAGGTAACTGATGCGATCAAACATGCTGAGTTTGCCTGTATTTATTATTTGAGGCAGCTGTTAGAAATACTATTACCGCTTTCCTGACAATAAATATGGTCGATGATATTATTGCAGTTTCCGCAGAAGCTTCCTGAATAGTCCCAATTGCCGCGGCGGTAACGGCACTCACAGCGATAAACGGTGGTTCCGTCACGTTTGACACAGCTGCCGGCTTGCTGAATAATCGAGCCGTGAACATTTTCGGCGCAAAGAGCTAAGCCGATATCAGACATTCCTTTAAAAAAGCCTTGCTGACATTGCGGTTTGCGGCGGCGGCATTCCAACAGGCGCCCGTCTGTGGTATAAAACTGCGATCCGCTGCGGCCGTCACAGCTGGCCGAATAAGTAGACGGACAGTCACATTCTTTATATAGCGTGACTTTATCGCCGTAACCGTTATAAAAAATTGTGGCCTGACCGGTTGCGCCGTA
The DNA here is from genome assembly GCA_900551585.1 of uncultured Alphaproteobacteria bacterium. GTDB lineage: Bacteria > Pseudomonadota > Alphaproteobacteria > RF32 > CAG-239 > CAJLXD01. Next base: position 862 of record URWU01000191.1, read on the forward strand.
AGCCGGATTTTCTTTCTGACAATTATCGTCATCATATTTATATGACTTGTCAACGGCACATTTATAAGCTGTTTCATTACCGTAATTTTGGCAGCTGATGAAGTTCTTTTCGTTGCCGCAGTTGCGTTTGACATCATCTAAGAAGTCCTGAGAACGAAAGTTGCCGACAAAAACAAAAGGATAAACTTCACGGCTGCATTGGCAGGTTTCATAACGGATTTCGCCGCCGTTCTCCTGACAGGTTGAACGAGGGTCAACAACCTTGTCTGAAGCGCCGCAACTGGCGTTGGTTGTATAGCGAAAATATTTGCAGTTGCACTCTTTGGCTTGAAGTGGGGCATTTTGAGCATCCCGACAAGTGGCGCCCAACAGACGATTCTCATCAGGAAAGAAAGGTTTTTCAGCCTTATAAACGCAGTTCTTGGCGTTATAGATGTATTTTTGCGTGTTGCATTTGCAATCTTTGAATTTTCTTTTGTCATAAGGGCAGGGATTGGCAGCCTCTCGCGGCGCCGGACATTTACTTTCGGTGATAGGATAAGAATCGCAGTTGTTAGTATTGTAATTGCCATCAAGTTTATGGCCGGCAAAACCCATTTCTTTTTCGATGACTTCAGGCAAAAACTGTGTTTCGGCAAACCTGAGTGTCAGCGGTGAGGCCATGGTTTCAGCCATCAAACCGGGGAAGGTATCATTTGCTTGTGCTGTAGAAGTTAAAAAAACTGATGAAACCATCAGCAGACAATTGGCAATCCTTTTCATAATTCTTCCTTTATATCCATAACCAAGACACACCGTTCCATAGAATGGATATTAGCTAAAATTATTATAAATTGCACGAAAAAAAAGAGGCTTTATGAAGCCTCTTTGATGATTTTATTTTTTTGCCAGCTTGGGATTCTCTTTAACAGCGAACATTTTGCTGTAAGAACCTTTGATTTCGCCGACCATTTTGGTAAAGCTTTTCAAATCTTTTCCGGCTAAGTTGTTTCCGGTTGAAGCTTTGATTGTCGTTGGGTTCACACGTTTTCCGTTGCGAACGACTTCATAATGGAGGTGCGGTCCGGTCGAGCGTCCGGTTGAGCCGACATAACCGATAACCTGGCCTTGTTTAACGCGGACACCGGGTTTAATTCCTTTGGCAAATTTCCACATATGGCCGTAAGCGGTTGAATATTCGGAATTATGGCGGATTTTAATGTAGTTTCCGTAACCGCCGTTATATTTGGCAACCTGAATTACACCGTCACCGCCGGCAAAAATCTTGGTTCCTTTCGGAGCGGCATAGTCAACGCCCCAATGGATTCGCAAATCGCGGAAAATCGGGTGTCTTCTTTTGCCGAAAGGCGAAGAAATGCGAGCATTTTGGAAAGCCAAAGGCTTGCGGTGCAGGGTTTTCTTCATGGCATAGCCTTTTTCGGTATAATAATCGGCATTGCCTTTAGAATCTTTGAAGCGGTAAAGAGAAACCTTTTCGTTGCGCAGCTGTAAGCCGGCATAAAGGATATTACCGTAAGAGGCCACTTTTCCTTCTTTGGTGATGTTATTTTCAAAAATGATTTCAAAACGGTCGCCTTTGCGGACGTCGCGGCGGAAATCAACCGAATAAGAAAAGATTTTAATAAACTCGTTAACAACTTTGTAGGGAACGCCCTGTTTATTCATGGATTGGGACAAAGAACCGCTGATAACGCCGGAAGCATTATTAACTTCGGAAATCAGCTCTTCTTTCTGGCTGACGGCATTATATTTGCCCTCAGCGGTTTTTTCCAGAATATAACGCTGGGTGCTGCCGTCTTCGATGACAATATTGTTGATGACGGTCATTTTTTTGAGTTCATTGTCATAAGTACCGCTGACAAGAATCTTCTGACCGATTTTAATTGCGGCCGGATTATAAACTTTTTTGAAACTTGTATACAAATCATGGGCTTCGTCATATCCCAAGCCCAGATTGTTTAAAATAGAAATAAATGTATCACCTTTAGCCACCGTAATCAGCTTTTCGATTTCTTTCTCGCGCTGATAACTGTTAACCATGTCAAACAGGGAGCGAATATTGCCAATTCTTTCGGAGGGATAAAGGGAAGCCGGTTCTTCAATACTTTCGCTGATCGTATTTTCCAGCATGAGATAATCGGTTTTGTCCGTGGTGGAGACCGACGCGCTAACATCATTGTTATTGGTCAGAGACAGAATAAACGCAAACGTAATCGCAACGGCATAACCTAAGGTTACGACCCGATGTTTGTGTTTGGGCTTAATGCTGTTAATCAATTTTTTTAATACCATAAAAACCACACTTTTATAGTGAAAACACAATGCTGAATTACTATTCAACGAACCAACTATAATTACATTTTTTTGAAATTACAAAGCAAAATTAAGTACTAATGTGTATAAGTAGCAATGTATAACACAAAGTATATAGGAGC
>URWU01000192.1 GCA_900551585.1 uncultured Alphaproteobacteria bacterium
TGTAGCTCCGTCTCGTGGGCTCGGAGATGTGTATAAGAGACAGCTCTTATATGCTTAATAATAAAGAATTTTTTGAAAAATGGCGTGAGACAGGACTGCGTTTCTGTCGCAAAAGCACCGATAAAAATATCTGCGGCCATGTGCCTTTTGATTTTGTTCTGGATTTGCAGAATTATGACATGGTTTTTGACGCCGGCAAAATCGCCGCGGCAACCTTATTGATAACCGGAGAAAATGACTTGTCTTCAACGGTTTATAATAATGAACGTTTGTTTGAAAAATTAACGGTGCCGAAAGAATTGGTTATTATCAAAAATTGTCCGCATACTTTCGACAGCGAAACCAACCAAAAAGACTTATATGACACGATTGATAATTGGCTGAAAGAACAGGGGCCGATTTAGCCGATTGATTAATTGAATAACTCCGTAAACATCTTAAATTTAAAGTAAAACGGAGGAAAAGGAATGAAACAAATGTATGATGTAAATGAAGTAAGAAAAAGTTTTCCGGTTTTAATGCAGCAGGTCAACGGCAAACCGAACACCTTTCTCGATTCCGGAGCTTCGGCACAAAAGCCGCAATGCGTGATTGACCGCATGTATGACATTTATACCAAAGAATATTCCAATGTTCACCGCGGTTCTTATGTTTTGTCGGAACAAATCACCTGGGATTATGAAAAAGCGCGCAAAATTGTGCAAGAATTTCTCAATGCCGCCAGCGACAAAGAAATTGTCTTCACCCGCAATGCGACGGAAGCGATTAATCTGGTTGCCGCCACTTGGGGGCGTAAAAATTTAAAGCCCGGTGATGAAGTGCTGATTTCCGAAGCCGAACATCATGCTAATCTGGTGCCTTGGCAAATGCTGCGTGATGAACTGGGATTCACGCTGAAAATATTTAAAATTGCCGATGACGGCAGCTTTGTTTGGGAAGAATTTGCCAAACAGCTGAGTGACAGAACCAAACTCGTTGCCGTCACTGCCATGTCTAACGTGTTGGGCACGATTTTTCCGGTTAAAAAAATTGCCGAAGCGGCTCATAAAGTCGGGGCGCTGGTTTTGGTCGATGCCTGCCAATATGCCGTCCACCACCGGATTGATGTTCAGGAGATGGATTGTGATTTTCTGGCTTTTTCCGGACACAAAACTTATGGCCCGACCGGTATCGGCATCTTATACGGCAAATATGATATTTTGGATTCAATGCCCCCTTATCAATGCGGCGGCGATATGGTTGACCATGTCACTTATGAAAAAACCACTTTTGAAGAACCTCCGGCTCGTTTTGAGGCCGGAACACCGGCAATAGTCGAAGCCATCGGCTTAGGCGAGGCGCTGACTTTCATGATGTGCCTGGGCATGGATAACATTGCCGCTCATGAAAAAGAACTGGTTGCCTATGCTACCGAAAAACTTAACGGCGTAGAGGGATTAAAACTGGTCGGAACAGCCAAAGACAAAGGCGGCGTTTTCTCTTTTGTTATGGAGGGCATTCACCCGCAGGATTTGGCTTTCATTCTGAATAAAGAAGGCGTTTCCGTCCGTGTCGGTCATCATTGCGCCGAGCCTCTGGTTCACCGTATGGGCTATGAATCCGTTGCCCGCGCCAGCTTGGGGCTTTATTCCACCAAAGAAGACATCGACCGTCTGGTTGCTGCTTTGAACAAAGCCCGAACTTTCTTTTGACATTGACAAGAATACTGTGTGATATTAAAACCTTTCTGATATTCTTTTTAGAAAGGTTTTTTTTATGCAAGAATTATGGTGGTTTTTGGGATTGATGAGTGGCTTGGTGACCGCTGTCTATGTTTTTTGTAACCAACAGCTGAAAATGCCGACCGCTATGTTCATGGTATATCGCGGTGTCGGCTTGGCTTTGGTTATGCTGCCTTTTGCTGTTTTATTTCCGTTTAACCCCGAATGGAGTTTTTGGGGATTATGTCTGCTGACCGGTCTGTTGATTGCCTATAATGACAATCGCTTTTTTAATGCCGTTTATAATTATGGGGCTGAAATCAGCTCTGCTTTGCAGCCTTTGTGTGTCGGTATTACCTTTTTTCTCTGGCTGGTTTTGCAGCCGTCACAAATAATGGTCTATTGGCAAAACCCGCTACGTTTTCTGTTGATTATGTGCTGTCTGGCCGGTTTTACTCTGGCAATATTGATGATTCGACGGATTCCAGATAATTTTTCTGCTTTGAAATTTCTGTTGCCGAGTTTATTTCTGATTTCAATTGTCGATGCTTTTCAAAAGGTTATCATGCGGCTTGGTGCGGACAACCTGCCGGCGGCCAGTTTTTACTATTTAATGGTGACCAGCTTTTTTGCCGGACTATGCAATTTAATTGTTTTCCTGCGTAAAGAAAAAAATTGGCGCCTGATATTTTTGCCGCGTAACTTGAGCTTGGGCTTTGCTGTTGTTTCTTTAGCAGGTATTGCTGTTATTCTCAAAAATTTTGCCATGGCCGGGACGCCTAATCCTGCCTATGTTGCGGCCTTGATTTTCTTGTCTCCGGTGTGGATAATGGCCGGTAATAATATTTATTTTCATTTCAAAAAATACATAGGTTACGAGCGTATAAACCCTTATTTGTTGCTGTTGTTGCTGGCCTCGGTAATTGGGCTGGTTATCTTTGGCCGTAGCTGAGTTCTTGACAATCGCCGCCAAAGTCCTATATTTTGTGAAAGAAAAAATTTAAGGAAATAACAATGACAGAAAATAATCCCGATATCTTAGACGCCAATGAGCGCCAGTTGCTGGGTGCAATGGGACTGGCAGAAGAAATTCCTGCGGCTGAAGAACTCAAAGATTATGTGGCTTACGCCGGAAAACCTCTTCCTGCCGGAGAGAAAATTGCCTCAAAAGAAGATATTATTGAGGCCTTAAAAACCGTTTCCGATCCTGAAATCATGATAAATGTTTATGATATGGGCTTAATTTATAATATTGACGTTAAAGAAAACGGCGACGTTGCCATTGACATGACCGTTACAGCGCCGACTTGTCCGGTTGCCGGAATTTTGCCGCAGCAGGCGGCAGATGCCGTAGCTCTGGTTGAGGGAACCGGTGAGATTGAGGTCAAAATCGTTTGGGAACCGGCTTGGACTCCGGAAAAAATGACCGATGAAGCCAAGATGATGATAGAGCTTTTCTAAAATACGGTCATAAAATATTTGACACTTTTGTCTAAAAAGTATAATTTGCATAGTATTCCAACTAAATCTATGCAAATTTTTTTATCTATTATAAAACCTGTCTCTTATACACATCTGACGCTGCCGACGACTA
>URWU01000193.1 GCA_900551585.1 uncultured Alphaproteobacteria bacterium
ACACAGGATGTTGCCGTTCGTAAAGCCATTATCAAAAATATTGCGCCGGTTGTTGATTCAATCGGTATCAACGAGCGCGAGGCGATTGATATTCTCGAGGTTATCGGCGAAGAAAAATTGGCGGAAGAATGCGAGAAAAAAACACATAGCGAGTGTTTGTTCAGGGCTTTGCTGAAAATTAAGAAAGCGCTTAAGGCACCGCGAATCCAACTGCATATGTTCGGATTATATATTACCATTCAGGATAAAGGTTTCGAAATCACGCCGCAGGCCAATCTGCGCGGTATGATGACCGCAGCAACGATTGCGGCCGGCAAAGCCGGTACCGGCAGCGTTAATGAAGCAAAAAATCTGTTATGGGCGCAAGGCAAAGAAGTGTCTGATGTCGGGTTGAAAGAATTGGAAGATCTGGCTGCTTATATCAGTGATGAGAGACTTCCCGAAACAGGAATAAGTACTTATGACGGTTATGACGTTATTGCCGTTCCGACTATTCTGATAGAGAAACCGGTAACACTCGTCGGCATGGGAGATACGATTTCATCCATGTCATTAATCAGTGCGCGCTAAAATTCGGAGAATGGGTATCTGATTTTTGTGGTTTTGTATGTCAACAGCCGTGAGTTTGAGGTGGCATGATAACTTTGGAGCAATTGACCGTATTAGGGGCTGATTTTTTGGCCAACGAGAGCAATGGCCGCCCGGAAGCAGAAAATGTGTTTGAAATGGCGAATCGGGACTCTCACGTCATTTTATCGGCTCCTCATGCAACAAACAGTTTCTCTAATCACAAAAAGAAAGCAGTTGACCTTTTTACCGGTGAAATTGTGACAGCTTTGGGGCAGGAATTAAACCTGTCAACCATTGTGCGCAGCAAATATATGCCTGAAAGGCTGCAAATTTCCGATTATGTTATTGAACAAAATCTGGGCGGCCATTTTTTTCTTGATATTCACGGAATGTCGGCAAACCGCGATTTTGAACTTGCTGTCGGGACGGCTTTTTATTCAGTTCAGGATTACGAATCCGAGTTGGATTTAATCGAAGCGCTGGCCGAGAAGTATAAAATCAGACTGGTTGTCAATCACCCCGATTATTGCGGCTGGTACGGGCTGACCGGCAGCTATCAGCAGCATTTTAAGAAACCCGAAGTTTTACAGCTTGAGTGGCGCAAAGATTTCCGCAATTATTTTGCCGAACCGCAAAAAGTTTTGGAACAGACAATTCCGTTTTTGAGTGATTTGGCGTCAGCACTTAACAGCAGGAAAAAAGCATGAAAAAACTATATACTTATGTGCCGTTGTATAATACGGTTATGACAGACGGCTTGCTTTCTCCGGCCTGCTGTCCGTCTGATTTGCGCCATTATCAGCGCCGTGCCGGCTCAAGCATCAAGGCAGATATTCTGAGCTGGCTTGATAATACTTTTCCCGGCCGCAGCCGTTCGGTTTCCTGTTTGACGGAACCCATTTCTTGGCAGGGTAATGACGAAATGCTCAAAACGATTGTTGAGAATAATGCTTTGTTTTCTTATGACTTGGACGAGCTTACAAAAGACGGGATTGTTGAAAGTATTTATTGCAAAGACGGTTCGGAAGCCGGTGGCGATAATGAAACTTTTTATCAGATTAAGGCGGAAGAAATTGATTTTTCACCGCTGCCGTGGCATAAATGCAGCCGCGAAAAAGGCTTGCTTTATGCAGTTATCCGTCATTATCTACTGGTTTTGAAAGACGGTTACCTGCCGCCGCGGTATCTGACTTTGGAAAAGGGATTATAGTTTTTCACTTTCTGCCGGAGGGGTAACCTTTATCTGGCAGAGCAGGTTTTTCTGGCGGCGGACGATTTCGTATTCAAAGCCGTCAAAGTTGAATTTTTGTCCCTGCTGCGGAATGGAGCGGGTGGCGTCAAGCAAATAGCCGGCAAGGGTAACGGCGTTTTCATCATCTAAATTCCAGGCAAATTTTTTGTTCAAATCGCGCAGCGGCACTTGGCCGTTAATCAGCCAGCTGCGGTCACCAACCTTGCGAATCCCCAATGTATCCAGACATTCAATATCATATTCGTCATTAATATCGCCGACAATTTCTTCAATAATGTCTTCCAAGGTGACAATTCCCTGCAGGTCGCCGTATTCGTCAACGACAATGGCAAAATGTTCTCTTCTGGCGCGGAAGAGCTGCAGTTGTTTCAAAAGGCTGGTATTGTCGGGAATGAACCATGGTTTGGACATCAGTTCTTCGATTTTGATTTTTTCGAGATTGTTTTTATTGTCATAGGCGGCAATCAGCAGTTCTTTGACGCGTAGGACGCCGACGATGTTGTCGGGTTTGCTTTTGTAAAGCGGAATACGCGAAAAAGGACAATCTTTTATCAAATCGATCATCTTTTTTATCGGTGTTTCAATATTGACGGAGAAGAGGTTTTTGCGGTGGTTCATCACATCGTAAACTTCAATTTCCGCCAAATCGAGAACGCTGGCGAGCATTTCTTTTTCTTCATCATTTTCCTGGCCCTGATAAAGACACAAGTCTCCGCGTAAGTCGGCGAAATCCTTTTTTTCGGATTTATCTGCGGAAAACAATTTTTTCAAAAAAGAAAGCATCGCTTTTTCTCTTTACTGTTGCTGGTTTAAGTATTTGTCAATGGCATCAATAACGCGGTTGACGGTGATGTCGACCTGTTCTTCCTTGGTTTCGACAACTATGTTGGCTTCGGAATAATAAGGGTATTCATCAACAATATATTTTTCAAGTTTGCCTTTGAGCTGGTCATCGCTGCCGATTAAAAACGGGCGGTGTTTGCGGCCGGCTGTCCGGTTGTAGAGAACGTCGATGTTGGCTTTGAGCCAGATGGTGATGGCATGGTCTTTAGCCAGAGCGCGGGTTTGTTCAGCAACAAAAGAACCGCCGCCGGAAGCTAAAACGCAGGGGCTGCCCTGCAGCAGACGTTTCATCACGCGCATTTCACCGGCACGGAATTCGGTTTCGCCAAAACATTTTAACAAATCAACCAGAGACAAGCCGGAAGCTTTTTCAACTTCGCAGTCTCCGTCGATAAACGGCAGATTGAGCTTTTTAGCCAGCCTTTTGCCTACGCTGGTTTTACCGCTGCCCATCAGGCCGACCAGCAAAATTATTTTATCGATTTTTTTCATCATTGTTATTTTTTCATTTTTCTTTCATACAAATTGTGCTAACTATATATGAAAATAAAGTTTGAGCCAATAATTTATTAAAGGTCTGTCTCTTATACACATCTCCGAGCCCACGAGACGGAGCTACATCTCGT
>URWU01000194.1 GCA_900551585.1 uncultured Alphaproteobacteria bacterium
CGAGATGTAGCTCCGTCTCGTGGGCTCGGAGATGTGTATAAGAGACAGGTCAACCCGGGTGTGTGGCGGCAGGCTGTGTTTAACTCGATATTTTAAGGAAGTTATAATGAGCAGAGCAATTATCCTGATGATGGATTCTTTCGGTATCGGCGGCGCCCGTGACGCTGACAAATTCGACAACGCCGGCGCTGATACTTTCGGCCATATCGTTGCCGCCAACAACGGTCTCAAAATCCCCAACCTCCACCGCCTTGGCCTGACCAAACTCGCCGAAGCCGCCACCGGACAAACACCGGAAATCGGCCTGCAGATTAAAAGCCCGATGGACATCGGCTGCATCAACGCCCATATGAGCGAAATGAGCGTCGCCAAAGACACCACCTCCGGCCATTGGGAAATGGCCGGCGTTCCGGTATTAAAAAGCTGGGGCTATTTCAAACCGGATTATCCCTCTTTTCCCGATTCTCTGATAAATGCCATTTGTCAGGAAGCCGGCATAACCGGCATTCTCGGCAACAAAGCCGCCTCCGGCACCGAAATCATTCAGGAACTCGGAGAAGAACACATCAAAACCGGAAAACCTATTTTTTACACCTCGGCCGACAGCTGCCTGCAAATTGCCGCGCATGAACAGCATTTCGGCCTCGACAAGCTTTACAAACTTTGCGAAATCGCTTTTGAAAAAGTCAAACCTTATAACATCGCCCGCATCATCGCCCGGCCTTTCATCGGCGAAAAAAGCGGCGAATTTACCCGCACATCCAACCGTCATGACTATTCGGTCACACCCTTTGAGCCGACTGTTTTGGACAAGTTAAAAGCTTCCGGCGGCAATGTCATCGCCATCGGAAAAATCAATGATATTTACGCCGGACAGGGCGTCACCAAAGCATTGCATGCCAGCGGACTGGAAGAACTCTGGGACATCACGCTTGAAGAAGTGATGACCTCACCGGAACACAGCATCATTTTTACCAATTTTGTTGATTTTGACATGCTCTGGGGACACCGCCGCAATGTCAAAGGCTATGCCGAGGGGCTGGAATATTTTGATACCCGTCTGCCGGAGATTTTACCGCTGCTCCGCGATGACGACATCGTATTCATCACCGCCGACCATGGCAATGACCCGACATTCAAAGGCACCGACCACACACGTGAACAAGTACCAATGCTGTTGTTCGGCAAAAAAGTCCAATCCCGTTTTGCCGGCGAAAGCAAAACTTTTGCCGACATCGGCCAGACAATCGCCCGCTATTTCGGCTTATCATCATTTCAATACGGAAAGTCTTTTCTATGAGTTATACCGCCCCTAATATCCCAGCCGGCAAACATTGTTTTTTCGGCCGCAACGGCGGCGTTTCCGAGGGATTATATGCCTCTTTGAACGTCAACGGCAAAAGCGGTGACAACCACGATTCGGTTTTGCGCAATCTTGATATTATTGCCGCTCATTACGACCTCAAACGCACCAACCTGCTGCTCATCAATCAGGGGATTACCGGACACGCCGAGTTTACCGACCGGATTTCGCAAAACGAAATAACCGCAGACGGTATTGTCACCAATCAAAAAGACGCCGTTCTTTGTATCGGCACGGCCGATTGCACGCCGGTTTTATTTTATGATTCCGAAAGCCGTCTCATCGGCGCGGCTCATGCCGGCTGGCGCGGCGCACTGAAAGGCGTGGTTGAAAATACGCTGGCCGTAATGATTGACCACGGCGCCAAAAAAGAAAACATTCAGGTTGCTGTCGGCCCCTGCCTGCAGCAGCCCTCTTTTGAAACCGGATTGGATATGTATCAGGAATTTATAGCCGTCAATCCTGACTATGCCCGCTTTTTTATCCCCGGCAAAGATTCCGAACATCTTCAGTTTGATATGGAAGGATTTGTCATTTCCCGCCTCCAAACCTGCGGCATAACAAATTATACCGCCTCCGGAATCGATACTTATACTGCCGAACAGGATTATTTCAGCTTCCGGCGTAATACACATCAGGGCTTGGTCAAATCGCCGAAAGATTTTCCGGTCCATATGTCAACCATAACATTATAGATAAACAAAAAGCGTTCTGACTAACAGTCAAAACGCTTTTTATCATTTACTTAAGACAGCCTAGAACGGCAAATCATTATTTTGCCTCCTCGTCTCATACGCAGTTGTTATTTCCTGCAAAAGCGGCGAGATATGTTCGCGATAAGAAAAGCTGCAAACCAAATGCCAGTCCGGAAAAACAATCAAAGGATTAACCCCTTTCATCATCTCGGCAAACCCGGCACCAACCAATGCATTTGCTTCAAAAACCAAAAGATTTCGCACTCTCTTAACTATACCATAAGCAATAAGATTGCTGTATAATGCATTTCCGCAAGGTTTATCAAAACACTCTTGCTGCATAAAATAAGTATAAGCATTTCGAGCCTGAACATATTCCGGCAGCATACAAAGCTGGTTCATATCCTCTGGCGTAAATGCTCCGACATTGTCAATACAATGCATAACCAACTGCATAATGTCAATTTTTTCACAAGCCGGGTGAGCCAAAATCTCAGCCCAGTCAGCTGTTTCATCCAAATCGGTGATTCCGGCTGATTGCAAAAAGAAACTTTTCCAAGCTTTGATTTTTTCAATCACGGACTGCCAGTTTCTGAAGTTGTGAAACTTTTTAACATACTCAAGAAGGGCTTTTCCGTCTTTGCTGAAATTATTCCCTAACCTTGGCAGATTCGAATAAAAAATACCGTTCAGTTCCGGATATTTTTTCTTCACGTCAGACATCTGCTGAATCTCATAAGCGGAGGTAATTTCATAATTGACAACAGCACTGTCAACACTGAAGAAATCCAAATTAGGCAAACACGCCACACCTATTTTTGCCAGACAGGGCAAATGCATGACAAACACCACGTGTTTCCAGCCTTTGCTTTGCGCCTCTTTCTTAACTTCCGTCAAGATGGCAAATAAATCACTGTTTTTGGCGTTTTCATCGAGTCTTTCGCTGTAAACATAGCTCGGACAATCGGTTGCAATGCTCAAAATCAATGCCGTTGTCAGCGCCCTGCTTGCAAAAGAAGAATAAATCGCATCAACTTCGCCGAGTTTGGCAATTTCCAATCCGGCAAAATAACAACGGCTGTATTCATCGAAATTGATAGGCAAACCGTCACCTTGAGCCGCATGACGAATAAAAGTAAATTTGACATCATTCATAACTGTCTCTTATACACATCTCCGAGCCCACGAGACGGAGCTACATCTCGT
>URWU01000195.1 GCA_900551585.1 uncultured Alphaproteobacteria bacterium
ACCTCCAGGGGTGTTCGTACGATTGATTTGAGTCTTACACCCAAATTACAGATTATTCAAGATTTTTTTGTTATATTAAGGCAAACAAAAGGTTCGTTTTCGTGCACAAAAACGAACCTCTTTAATTTTCTTTCTAGTGTGTTGAATACAACAAGTCATCAAAATCGTGATCTTCTATCAATTCACGCATTTTCAAGTTTTGGTCAACTTCACCCATCACAGCCAAAACTCTTCCGGAAGAAGGTTTTTTACGGAAAAAACCAACTTGGTCTCCGAAGCTGAAATAGCGGCATTTCCAAAATTCACCAATGCGTTCATATTTACATCTGGCGACCACAATCCTTGCTCTTTTCTGTTGCCGGGCAATCTGAGCTTCGTGTTCTTTACGTCTATCTCTGATTTCGACCCCAATACACCATGCATAATAGCAGGCGAGCAAAACAACACATAATACAGTCTCAATTTCCATAGCGAATAAAATTAAGATTTAACAAAAAAATATTTAGAGCTTTCAAAAATCTGACTTCCGTGAAAAACAAATCTTGAAAGCGAGACACAATCTGTAAAAAACAAATAAGAATTTATATGTTTAGAACCATAAAAAATTATAACGATTCCGTCAAGAAGCAATTGCCGGTTAAAAACAAAAACTTGAAAACAGGCATAAAAAAACACGCTCAATTGAACGTGTTTTTTTGTTATTGAATTTTCGGCTTTGATAAGCAGGCTTGCTATTTGCGTTTTTGCGAAGCGGTGTACAAACCAGTACATAAGGATGCAAAAACACAAATTTGAAGCCTGCTTTGCAAAACCTACTTTTCTAAGTCTTCGCCGGTCTCTTGGTTGACACGCTTAGCCGACAATTTAATCTTGCCGCGGTTATCAGTTCCCAAACATTTAACCCACATTGTGTCACCCTCTTTATAGAAGTCGGAAACAGAGGCAATGCGCTCGTTTTTAACTTCGGAGATGTGAACCAGACCTTCGGTTGTGCCTAAGAAACGGACAAATGCGCCAAAGTCCATAATTTTGGTAATAACACCTTTATAGATAACGCCTTCTTCCGGCTCGGCAACAATACCCATAATCCATTCCAATGCTGCATCGCCTTCCTCTTTTTTCAGAGAAGCGATTTTGATAACGCCGTCATCTGAAATATCAATTTTGGTATTGGTTTTTTCGGTAATTTCACGAATAACCTTACCGCCTGAGCCGATAACTTCACGGATTTTATCAACCGGAATCTTAATCGCAACAATACGCGGTGCTTTGTCAGAAACATGAGCACGCGGTGCTGCAATGGCTTTAGCCATTTCACCCATAATATGGATACGGCCTTCATAAGCCTGAGCCAAAGCTTTTTCCATGATTTCTTTGGTAATGGAAGTGATTTTAATATCCATCTGCAAAGCTGTGACACCGTCTTTGGTACCGGCAACTTTGAAGTCCATATCGCCCAGATGGTCTTCATCACCCAGAATATCTGTCAAAATAGCAACACGGCCGTCATCTTCTTTAATCAAGCCCATGGCAATACCGGCAACCGGTTTTTCCAAAGGAACGCCGGCTGCTTCCAAAGACATGGTCGTACCGCAGACAGTCGCCATGGAAGAAGAACCGTTTGATTCCATAATTTCAGAAACAACACGGATTGTATAAGGGAAAGTATCCTTATCTTTCGGCATCATTGGGTGGATAGCGCGCCAAGCGAGTTTTCCGTGACCGATTTCACGACGTCCCGGAGCACCGACACGGCCGCATTCACCGACAGAGAACGGCGGGAAGTTGTAGTTCAGCATAAAGTCTTCTTTATACTCGTCCATCAAACCGTCAACGATTTGCGCGTCATCACCGGTACCGAGGGTGGTCACAACCAAAGCCTGAGTTTCACCGCGGGTAAACAAAGCAGAACCGTGAGCCATCGGCAAAACGTCAACTTCGCACTGAATCGGGCGGACGGTTTTGGTATCACGTCCGTCAATACGGCGGCCGGTGGTCAAAACACCTTCACGCATAACGCTGTGCATCAATTTTTCGATAACATCGCCGACATATCGAACTTCAAGTTCATTTTCCGGATCAATGGTCGCTTTGACTTCTTCAGCCAGTTTGCCGAGATTTTCACCGCGTTTTAATTTATCGGTTTCTTTGAAAGCTTCTTCATACTTAGAACGGAAAGCTTTTTCGGTTTTGGCATAGAGTTCGTCAAACTCTTTCGGGAAAGTCGGAGCTTCCCAACGGGGTTTACCGGCTTCGGCAACCAACTCGTCAATCATTTTAATAACCGGCTGGAAGCTTTCAAAACCGAACATAACCGCACCGAGCATTGTTTCTTCGGAAAGTTCCTGAGCCTCGGACTCAACCATCAGAACACCTTCTTTGGTACCGGCAACGGACAATTCCAGCTGGGTATCTTTCATTTGTTCAATAGTCGGGTTCAAAATATACTGGCCGTCTTTGTAACCGACTTTGGCAGCGCCGATAGGTCCTAAGAACGGAATACCGGAAATAGCCAGAGCAGCCGAAGCGGCAATCATTGACAAAATGTCAGAATCTGTTTGTTTGTCATGAGACAAAACGGTGCAGACAACCTGAACTTCATTTTTGAAAGCATCCGGAAACAAAGGACGAATAGGTCTGTCAATCAGGCGGGAAATCAAAACTTCGCGCTCGGAGGGTTTGCCCTCTCTTTTCATAAAGCCGCCCGGAACTTTACCGGCAGCATAATATTTTTCCTGATAGTTTACGGTTAAGGGGAAGAAATCCTGATCCGGTTTAGCTTCTTTGGCAGCGCAAACTGTTGCAATAACTTCAGTTCCACCATAAGTCGCCAAAACGGCACCCTCAGCCTGACGGGCTACTTTACCGGTTTCCAAAACCAGTTTGCGTCCGCCCCAGTCCATTTCTTTTCTGGACACTTTAAAATCTATCATATTTTATCCTTTCTATAATATTTTATACATCTTTCGGACTTACCTCTTAGGTAAAAACATTTAATTTCAATGCTCTTGCCTAAGAGCTAAGTCCATTTTCCTCACCTCAGAATATCTGAGGATTTAATAAAAGGAATGCGGAGCACAAACCGCCCCGCACCCTTCTAAATTTTATCAAATTTGATTTTCTTCAAACCAAGCAGAATTGTTTTTAGGCTGATAGACAGAGTGATTTCCGGTCGCGAAAAATATTTTAGTGTACGCTTTGGTACCTGTCTCTTATACACATCTCCGAGCCCACGAGACGGAGCTACATCTCG
>URWU01000196.1 GCA_900551585.1 uncultured Alphaproteobacteria bacterium
GAGATGTAGCTCCGTCTCGTGGGCTCGGAGATGTGTATAAGAGACAGAAACAATGGTCCCCTATTTTTACACACAATGCAAAAAATATCAAAATAAATATGGAAGAATATTTAAAAGAAAATTCTACCATTTTTGTTCAAAAAAAAGTTAATCGTTTTTTCATCAAAGAAGCTAAAACTAATTCGGATTATTCTCCTTTTGATGCAGATCTCTCCGAATTATTAGGTGAACTTTTATGGTACGGTAGAGTTCTTTATACAAACGGACTAATATGGACATGTTTTAAAATAACAAAATTGAACTATTCTTCAGACGATGAATCGAACAATCTAAATCTTATTGAGTTAAGGAAAAAACTATTGCATGACAAAAGTTTTGTTTTTGAAAATTTAGCTTTTGAAATTGATGTCGCTGAAATTGCTGATTTCACTAAAAAATACCATAACTCCGAAGATGCATCCACCGAATGGAATGAATTAATTGCTGCACTTGCCAAGATTGACTGGCGTCAAGACCCAACCGTCACTATTAATTGAAATTACAAAATTCTCAATTGTGGGAGATAATATATGACAAATACCAAACAAATAATCATAACCCTCAACGCCAAATCTCTTTTTGATTATTTTCCCAAAAAGCCCGCTGAAAACGATCAATGTTTCAAACTGGATTTCTCCGACCCCGTTCACAGCTACGTGGTCACACAGGAAATCACGCGAGAGGATTGTCCTCTTTTTCATCAAATTTATGAAGTTCTGAAGAAAAGACAGGGCTCTTCCTTTCAGGTCACGGAGAAAACTTTATATGATAAATTCCTTATCGTTGATTTTCAGGATATCTTTCTTTCCTTTGACAAATCTTCCGATCCCAAATGGAAACTGAAAGATCAGGAATTTCTTCAGAAAGATGCGCAGGATCTGATCGAGCATGGGTTTGATCTTTATTTTCCAGATTCTGGCAAAACTGTCCATATGTCTGCATTTGATAAGAGTGGAAACATGACCCGGCACAGCAGGATTTCGTTCATTGATGAAACTCTTTACGATGAATTAAATCTCCGTCTCAATTTAGGAATTGATTTTTTCGGAAATAAAATCAAAATAGCAGAAAGTAAATATTATGCCTACCGGGGATTGTATCTGTCTTCTTCCAAAAGAATTGACTCTGAAAAATTACGTCTTACTCCTGAGACATTTGTAGTTGTGCAGGACGAACGGATAGCCTCCGGCAAACGTGAAAACAAACCTGCGACTGGATATAATTATCAGCGGAATGTCCCCTTATTAACAGCAGAAAAAACAACGGATTCAGATGAAACAATAGATTACCAATTTTTAAAACCGAAAACGGAAGAATTTTTCTATGTAGATACTCCTTTCGATGGTTCTGGCTTTATCACTCCAACCTATTCATGTTATGTCAATACTTCTCTTGGAACATCCGACGCAACCTCTTTTCAAATAAGGCTCCCCTTTATAAAAGGAATGCTTCATGAGGTTGATGTTCACGCATTTTTAAGGGAACATAACAGCGATAACGATTCACACACAAACTTGTATACTGATGCCTTTGGATTTAAACGTGACCTGTATAAAGCCCATGTTTTTGTTACCAAAAGTATGTTTAAGGCATATAGCTGGTTAAAGCAGTATTGTGAAGCTGCAAAAAAAGAGGGTAAAACCATTGATCCGATGGAATTTTATTGCAATGCATTAAAAAAATACGACCATGCATTATATATTTCGGGTACTAATTTACCTTATGGACAGTCAAAATATACGCATTTAAGCTATCAGATGATTAATACCCTTGATTTTTCTGAAACACAATTTGAGCATATTTTAAACAGCCATTGCTCCTTTATTAAAAATCCCATTAATTATTTAAAAAGTTGTGATGGTCTGCTGGATACTGAAAACATGGTCAGTGACGATGAGGCAAACGACACGGATGAATTAGAAAATATTTTTGCTGACACTGAATCGCCGGTATGGAAAAAGGCTCTCTTTAAGAATCCTGCTCTTGCAAATGATATCTATATAAAATCGCAATTGCAGAACATTCAAAAAGGGCTTTTAACAAAACTGGTGAGCGGAAAACTGCTTGTAGAAGGCCAAACACGGTATTTGTGCCGGGATCTGCTGCCATTGCTTGTAAGCCTGCTGGAAAAAGAGACCGATATGGGCGGCTTTTTCACATACTATTTATTTGATCGGTTCTATCTTCCTATGACCTCAAATCAACAGTTAGACAAAAAATGGGATTATCTTTCCTATTATGCCTTTTTCAGAAGCCCGCATCTTTCAAGAAATGAACAGTTTATTATGCGGCGTTTTACAAATACCGATGAAGCGCATTACACAAAAATAGGACATGTAAATTATAATTCCTTTAAAAAGCATCTTAAAGTTTATCAAAAATATTTCGGTAAATTAACTGGTATTGTTATGGTTCCACGAGGTTCCGTTGCTCCTTTATGTTTAGGCGGCGCTGATTTTGACGGCGATTTGGTTAACGTTATATTTGATCAGGATGTTGTAAACGCAGTTGCATCTGGATGCTACGATACAGAAACGTATCCATACCGTATTCTTCCCATTATCACAATTCCTGCTTTGGATTCTCCTGCTGTTGAATTAAAGGCACATGTTCCATTCGAACATATCAAAAATACCTTTTCCAACCGGATCGGACTGATTTCCAATGCATCCATTTCCATTGGGCAGACCGAGTATGGCAAACCGTTAAATTCATCATCAAATTCCACGAACCAGGTACTTGTGACAAAGCCAAATGCTTCATCAGCTCCTGTTCCTCCTTCGTGTGAACATTGTACCTTATTGACCGGTTTGGAAATTGATGCAGCCAAAAATGGAAAGCACCCTAATTTAGATCCCATTCTAAAGGAGCAAACGCATCAGAATTCCTATCTGACGTTTTTGAAAAAATGGAAACAGTTGCGCTCAGAAGAAAATTATTATTTCAGCAATTTGACTGTCAAAAACAGTAAATCTTCCAACGAAGAGAAGTTCACGATTTCCGCAAAGGATTGTCGGACAAACGCAACTTTTTCTATTCCAGATTATGGAACCTGTATTAACAAATTGCCTGGCCGTTTTAGAGATGAATTGGAAAAATACAAAGCGAAAGAAAAAGTCCGCGATAATACCTTAAAGTTGTTCCTTGTGCCGAAAAGAACATCTGCTAAAAATAGTGC
>URWU01000197.1 GCA_900551585.1 uncultured Alphaproteobacteria bacterium
CCGCAAATTATTGAGAGAAAACCAGCTCAATGGCAAAGAAATCGAAATCAGCATTATGGATAATTCAAATCCCGGCATGCCGACGATTGATATTCCCGGAATGCCCGGCGCTCAAATGGGCATGATTAGTTTGGGCGATTTAATCGGCGCCCCCGGAACCAAATATAAAACAAAGAAAATGAAAGTCGGCGAAGCTTATGATATTCTGATTGCCGAAGAAAGCGATAAACTGCTTGATAATGACCAAATAACCAAAGCGGCCATTGATTCAGTTGAAAACGACGGCATAGTCTTTATTGATGAGATTGATAAAATCACCGGCAAGTCAGACAATACCCGCGGCGATGTCTCAAGAGAAGGCGTTCAGCGCGACCTGCTGCCTTTAATTGAAGGCACGACCGTCACCACCAA
The DNA here is from genome assembly GCA_900551585.1 of uncultured Alphaproteobacteria bacterium. Lineage (GTDB taxonomy): Bacteria > Pseudomonadota > Alphaproteobacteria > RF32 > CAG-239 > CAJLXD01. The sequence continues at coordinate 412 of URWU01000197.1, forward strand.
ATACGGCATGGTCAAAACCGATCATATTCTGTTCATTTGTTCCGGTGCTTTCCATTTGGCCAAACCGTCAGATTTGCTGCCCGAACTGCAAGGGCGCCTGCCAATCCGCGTTGAGCTGAAAGCCCTGACCCATGAGGATTTTGTCCGCATTCTGACCGAGCCGGAAGCCAATCTGATTGAACAATATACTGCTTTGCTGAAAACCGAAAATTTTGACATCGAATTTGAAAAAGACGCAATTGACAAGATTGCCGATATTGCCGTCGAGATTAATGAAAATGTTGAGAATATCGGCGCCAGAAGACTGCATACGGTCATGGAAATTTTGCTGGAAGACATCAGTTTCAATGCCTCTGACCGCAGCGGCCAGAAAGAAGTGATTACCGCTGATTTTGTCGCTCAGAAATTACAAAAATATACCATGGCAACAGACTTGTCCAAGTTCATTTTGTAAACCAAAAGTGCTTTATGGGAAGAAATTCGGAAATTCACTTTAAGGCGGCAGAAGTGGTAACAAACACGAAGCGCAGCCCCGCAGCGTACATAGAAGTACGTGAGGACGCGAGCACCGGATTTTTGCCGAAGCTTCCCCTTAAAACGGATTTCCCTTTCGGTATTTATATCCATTGGCCTTTCTGCCTCAGCAAATGCCCTTATTGCGACTTTTTCAGCCAGATTAAAAAGGGTGTTGAGCAGGAAGAAATTATCAAGGGTTATCTTGAGGATTTAGATTTTTATGCCGAAATGACTCAAGAACGCACCGTGACCAGCATTTTTTTCGGCGGCGGCACACCATCGCTCATCAAACCGCAGTTAATCGAAAAAATCATCACACATATAAGCCAAAAATGGCAGCTCTCGGAAAAGGCGGAAATTTCGCTGGAAGCCAATCCGAACTCCGACCGTCCCGACTTATTCAAAGACTTGCGTTCAGCCGGTATCAACCGCCTGTCTTTAGGCGTTCAGGCCCTGAATGAACCGGACCTCAGACTTCTCGGCCGCACCCACAGTCTTAAACAGGCTTATCAGGCCATTGATGAGGTTTTGCAAACTTTTGATAACCAGTCGATTGATTTGATTTATGCCCGTCCCGGACAAACACTCGGCCAATGGCAGCAGGAAATCGGCGTCGCTGCCGGTTTTGGATTCAAACATTTGTCAATGTATCAGCTGACGATTGAAGAAGGCACATTTTTTTATAAAAAAGGCATTAAAGCCGCCGAAGAAAACCTCGCTTCGGAAATGTACAATTTCACTAATCACTATTTGAACGAACACGGCTGCCCGCAGTATGAAATTTCGAACTACGCTCAACCCGGTTTTGAGTCCCGCCACAATCAATTATACTGGAACGGCAGTGATTACCTCGGTATTGGCCAATCAGCGCACGGACGCTTAAAAACCGGCTCCAAAATCTATGCTTTGACCCACCGTTGCGTTATGGAAGAACTCACGGCAGAAGAACGCGCCGAAGAACTGATTTTAATGGGCTTGCGCCTGAACCGCGGTTTGGATAAAAAAGCTTTTGAACGGCAATGCGGACTGGCTTTTGACAGCTTTGTCAATAACAAAAGCCTCAAAAACTTAACCAGCCTCGGATTAGTGATTGATGAAAAAGATAATCTCCGCGCGACCGACAGCGGCCGCCTGCTGTTGAATAAGATTATTTCCGAGCTTTGCGCTTAATCCACCACGCCGAAATTTCCGTTTACTAAAACAATCAACAAAACGATAAAGAAAATCATCGAAAAGCCGGCTTTGACCGAAACATTATCGGGCACTTTGTTGTACTTGTTGAGAAAGAACACAAAAATCGGCGCCGTCAAGACCAGACACATCACATAACCGGGGTTCGGAGCAATACGCAAAGCAATATTTTTGGCCGTAATCAGCGCGGCGCTGAAAGCAACGATATATAAGCCGACACCGGTGGCCTTTTTGGAAAACACATTTTTGAAAAAGCCGACAAATCCCGGTTTCTCGGTCGTGGTATAATAAAAAAGATTATAACAGCCGGAAACAAAAGTCGGAATAACCAGATAATAGGTAATCGCCGGCCAAACGGTCGAGCCGTGAATGGCGAGCTCTTTGGTAATTATGCTCATAATTGCCAGCGCAAAAATGACCGGTATCATATATTTGATAACCGCCCGAGATAAAGTATCTTTAAACATATACCAGCAGCTGAGCGTGAAACCGAACAAGATGATAATCAGGGTAATAAAAACCGAACCGTCTTCCAACAGAGCTTCAAAACCTGTCGGCGTCAGTCCCCACCAAATGATTGAAGTCACCAAAGAGGACAAGCCGAGTACGCGCGATGTTGCGCCGGCACCAAAGTTTGCCGAGGAAAAAAACAGATGTGAATCATAATAACCGATGCACAACCCTTGCGTTACCAAAAGCGCCCAGTGATAAGCCGTCTGCGGCCAGGGAAAGTTATAATACAAAAAAGGAAAGAAGATAAGCGAAATGCCAAAACCGCGCCAAATGCCGAGCAGATAAGCATTCATCTTATAATGCTGGTTGACCAGCGTATAAAGAGCGGTAAAAAAACCGTAAAGCAACCCGTTAATCACCCAAACCATCGTTTTATATCCTTAATATCTAAATTGCATTCATAGATATAATGGCGGAATGAACAAATTAAAGATTGCAAATAAACTAATCTTTATTAATATAGGTCTCGCAGTTCCTCCGTGAGCTGTGGTGTCTACAAACATCTTACAAGTAAATGTCCATCTTTGAGGTGGAGTCTGTGGTATAAGTCGATTTATCGGTCGAAGAAACAGGTCTGTACTT
>URWU01000198.1 GCA_900551585.1 uncultured Alphaproteobacteria bacterium
GAGATGTAGCTCCGTCTCGTGGGCTCGGAGATGTGTATAAGAGACAGGTTCAGGGTAATAATGCCGACCGCGCCTCTGGTTTCAACTAATATATTATTATATTCCATCATCAATCCTATAATTTACTTTTGACGGTGATTCTGACCATCAGCGGTTTAACCGATTCTTTGGCAATATCCAGCACTTCGCCGTCACGATAAAAACTGAGCGTGTCGTCTCTTTTGCCCTGATAAGTCCAGCCGAGCTGCGGCAGGGTTTCGGTATAAAATTTTTCGACTTTGGCAAAGCCCATTTTGCTGCTGGTCAAATAAGCTTCAACCAGACGGCTCTCTTCATTGCCGAAAGAAATGTTATCTTTCTGAACCTGAACCATGCCTTTGAGCAGCGGCACATCTTCCAGCCCTTCAATAAAAGCAGCCTGTGCCGAAAAGCTCAGGAAAAACGCTGCAGCTAAACTGAATATAAAAAGCCGAAACTGAGTCTTAAACATCTTTTTCTCACTTTTGTTTAACCGGACAAAAGAAAGTTGAGCGGCCGCCCAGGACAATCTTTTGGATTCCTCCGGTTTGGTTAATATCACAACAACAATGCGGACATTTTTGCCCCGTTTTATTATAGACGCAATGTTTATTTTGAAAATATCCGAGGCTGCCGTCCGGTTTTTGATAATCTTTCAGGGTCGAGCCGCCGGCTGCAATCGCCTGATTCAAAACCGCAATCACTTTCTCAATCAGGATTCGGCAGTCTTCGCGGTTCAGGCTTCCCGCTTCTTTAACGGGCAGAATTCCTGCCTGATAAAGCGCTTCCGAAGCATAAATATTGCCGATTCCCGTAATAATACTCTGGTCCAGCAGTGCAATCTTGACCGGAATTTTCTTATTTTTGAATTTTGCCAGCAGATAGTCTGCAGTCAAAGCTTTGTCAAAAGGCTCGAGTCCGATTTTCTTAAAAAAGCGATGGCCGCACAGCTCTTCTGTCGGGCAATAAGTCAAAATTCCGAACCGTCTGGCGTCATTGAGCACAATCACGCCTTTGTCCGTTTCAATAACAACATGGTCATGTTTGACTAATTCCGGCAGTGTATCGGATATTTTAATTTTACCGCTCATTCCTAAATGTAAGATAACCGACAGGCCGTTATCAAGGGTGATGATAATATATTTTGCGCGGCGTTGGTAGCCGGTAATTCGGGCGCCTTCAACCTTGTCTGCAAAGTCTTCGGGAATTTTTTCCCGTAAGTTCTTGTTGTTTACCGAAACCTTGACTATATTAGAGGAGCCTATTGACCTCTCGATAGCGGTTTTAATGGTTTCAACTTCAGGTAATTCGGGCATTTTGACCTCGGTATCAATTCTTTTGTTAAGGGCATTATAAATGATAAATGGAATTTTACAATTTATAAAAAAAACAATCCTCGCAATAAAGCTGGCGCGCTGCAATGCTTATTTTGTCATTGTCCCTCTCAAATCTTTTGCCCGCCAGAGGTGGATTGCCCGCTGGTTCATCAAAAAAAACGATGCCAAACCGCTTGATAATCTGCGCGCTTTTTTGATGCGTGAAAATAATTTGTTTTTAAATGCCGCAACAGATGAGATTCTTGCCCGCTCCGATATTGTCGGCAAAAACAATTTCTACCTCTATTATTCCGACCCGAAGATTATGCGTAACGAGGCCTTGTTTAAGACCACGGATAATGCGGTTGATAAGAATTTTTACCTCAAGCTCTTTGCCGAAATCGTCCGCAAAGATTATCCGCAGCTGCAGGAACAATACAACTTCTTCCTGCGCCGTATCGATATTTTATCGGATATGCGTTTTTATGCTTCTGAACTGGAAGAACTGACCAAAGCCGCCATGGGTTTTGAGGGACAGAACTTTTTTGAAGTGGACTGGATTCGCTCCAATAAAGAAAAACTGTATATGCTTTTTGACCAAGACTGCAATCTGACTAATAAACTGCCGAAAAAAACGCAGCAGGATTTGGTACAGCTGTTCGGTTATCTGCTTTTTGAAAAAAACTGGTTTATTTCCTCATGGCAGGGAATTGGCGTCACCTCATCCGGCCATGCCGCTTTGCTTGATTTTGATTTTCTCTATCCGGTCAGCGATGAGTTCAAAACTTTTGCCAAGGCCTGGTACAAAGAACCGCAAACACCGAAAAACGGCTATGAATATAAACTGGCACGCGCCCTGAAACTGCTGCAGTTGTATTGCCCCGATGTCAAGGTTGCCGATTTATGGGAAAACTATCTCAACCGTCCGGATTCGGCTTATAAAGCGCCGCAGCCGCCGGCACAGCTGCTGCACAATCTTCAGCAGCACGGCGTTGTTGTCAAATCGGCCCCGGAAATTGCTTTTGAAAAACCGGAAGATTTGGCTTATCTCCTCGATTCCCGCCGTCATAAAAACGACCCGCGTTACCGCAAGTCGACGGTTTGGTATTGGGGGCCGCTGTTAATTGCCATTTACGTTCTTTACCACTATTTTTAGGCTTGTCTTTGCCCTGCCGATGGGGTAAACTTGCCGAAAATTTTAAAGAACGTACCTCATGAGAAAACCGCAGAGAACCCGCAAATATTTTGCGCCGCAGAATGAGGGCCGGGAGCATATGTGCGACCACCCCGGCTGTCATGAAAAAGGCGAATACCGTGCTCCTAAAGACCGCAAGCTTAAGGACTACTATTGGTTTTGCCTGAAACACGTTCAGGAATATAACCAAAAATGGAACTATTATGAAGGCATTGATAATGCCGAAAAGGAAGAAGAAGCCCGCCGCAGCCGTATGCGCTTTCGCTGGTTCGGTTCCAAAATCAAATATAGTTTCGGTGATGAATTTGCCGATGAGTATAATGTCTTCAGAGAATATGCCAGCGATTTTGCGGCAATGAATGAAGTTTATTACACCGATGAAGACCGCCGCAATCTGAAAATCATGGAACTCAATAATTATGAGTCGGAAATCACGGTTGAGGTTGTCAAAAAACAATATAAAAAACTGGTCAAAAAATATCATCCCGACGTCAATCAAAATGATAAACAGGCAGAAGAAAAATTCAAACTCTTAGGTGCCGCCTATAAATCTCTGATTAGCAAATTATCTTAACAAATGCCGGCAGGCAACGGCCTGCTGCGAAAAGTCAGCTGTCTCACCGCTCGGTCGGGAACGCCCGACGGCGAAAAGTTAGCTGTCTCACCGCTCGCGTTGCTCG
>URWU01000199.1 GCA_900551585.1 uncultured Alphaproteobacteria bacterium
GAGATGTAGCTCCGTCTCGTGGGCTCGGAGATGTGTATAAGAGACAGGTTAATCAACTGCCGCACCGCCTAGGATATCCCCCTGTTATTTATCTTTATGAAAAACCGAGAGCTAAAACCGTCACGTTTTATTTCCGGCTTAAAAAATTTGTATCATTTTAGGTTTAATTGTTTTATAAAGTAATCGTTAACCGATTATTATGGATGCTTTTTTACCTTTCAGTTCTTTTTTGAGATAGCCGTAATAATCATTTGTCTAACTTATAAACATTTTTTTATGGAACAGTTTATTGCCTTTGTAATAGCCGATTTACGAGCTCATTTATTTACCTTGATTGTCATGGGGGTGTTAGCGATTATCTTTCTTTTAATCTGCTATGAAATTCGAAGAATATCACCGGCTGCCAATGCGCCTATTCCGAAGAAACCTGACACCTTAGAGGTAATTTCAGAGGACTTAAAAGAAATTAAAGAGTTACTGAAAAATTCTTGAAAAAAACTCCGCTTCATATTTTCATATGGGCGGAATTTTTTTGTTTCGGAATAAAAGAACTAAAAAGCCGGCGGCATAGATAATTTTTCTTTTCCACTTGTCACTTATTGAGATTTGTTTTATCTTGATAACAATTTTGCAATTACTAACTTAACAGAAGGTGTTATGAATATGAAAACCCGTACTCGTTTTGCGCCCAGTCCGACCGGATATATGCACATCGGCAACCTGCGCACAGCTTTATATGAATATCTGATTGCCAAATCTCAGGGCGGCGACTTTGTTCTCCGCATTGAAGATACCGACCAAAAACGTTATGTCGAAGGCGCCACGGATATCATTTATGCCACTTTGAAACGTGTCGGCATGAACTGGGACGAAGGTCCGGATGTTGGCGGCGAGTATGGCCCGTATATTCAATCAGAGCGCAAACCGCTTTATGCCGAATATGCCCATAAGCTGGTTGAGCTGGGCGGTGCGCATTATTGCTTCTGCTCCAAAGTCGAGGCAGATGACCAGAAAGACGAAGAGCAGAATATCAAGTTTCAGGATCCCTGCAAACTTCTCAGTCTGGAAGAAGCCAAAGCCAGAGTGGCTGCCGGCGAGCCTTTTGTCATTCGTCAGAGCATTCACAAAAAAGGCAAATCAAAATATCATGACGAAGTTTACGGTGACATCGAGATTGATTATGACGACCTTGACGAGGGCGTTTTGCTGAAATCTGACGGCATGCCGACTTATAACTTTGCCAATGTGGTCGATGATCATCTGATGAACATCACCCATGTTGTCCGCGGCAACGAATATATTTCTTCCACGCCGAAATATAACCTGATTTATGAGGATTTCGGCTGGGAACACCCGCATTATGTCCATGTTCCGCCCGTTATGAAAGACGCTCAGCACAAACTGAGCAAACGCAACGGCGATGCTTCTTTTCAGGATTTGGTCGGCAAAGGCTATCTGCCGGAAGCCATTTTGAACTATATTGCGCTGCTGGGCTGGAACCCCGGAACCGAGCAGGAAATTTTCTCGCTTGATGAGCTGAAGAAAGTATTCAGCGCCGAGCGTTTGAACAAGTCTCCGGCAATTTTCGATATCACAAAATTGACTTGGATGAATGGCTGCTATATCCGCGCTTTGCCGGCAGACGAATTCCATAAACTGGCTTTGCCTTATTATGAAAAGGCATTGACCTGCAAGGTTGACCTGCCGTTTTTGAGTCAGGTTTTGCAGCCGCGTGTCGAAACGCTGGGCGATATTTTGCCACAGGTCGATTTTATTGAGAATGTTCTGGATTTTTCAAATGATTTATACAGTAACAAAAAAATGAAAACTGACGCTTCTGTTGCCAAAAATACCTTAAATGCAGCCCGTCCGGTTTTGGAAGCCGTAACGGATTGGAGCAATGAAAGCCTGTTTAACGAGCTGAAAGCCTTGGCTGAAAAACTCGGCGTTAAAAATGGTCAGATTTTATTCCCGCTGCGTATCGCTTTGTCCGGCAAGGAAACGACGCCGGGCGGTGCAACAGAGATTGCCGTGGTTTTAGGCAAAGAAGAAACCTTAAGGCGCATTGATGAAGCTTTGGCAAAACTTTAAGAAAATCTGGATAATCTGTTTGACCGGCGGTTGTGTAGCTTACACGCCGCCGTCAAATTATGTGTATGAAAAAATTTCTACTCCGCAGTTTGAGCTGGCTTCATGGCAAAAAATCGAAAAACCGGGCGCGCCGCTGACAGTTTATATTGAGGGTGACGGCTATGCTTTCAATTATGAAGGCCAAGCCAGCAGCAATCCGACGCCGCGCACAACCACAATGAGGGAAATGGCTTTTCGTGACCAAGACACCAATGTTGCCTATTTGGCACGTCCCTGTCAATATGTGACAGATGAAAAATGCCGCAAAAAATATTGGACAACCGGCCGCTTTGCTCCGGAGGTGATTGCCGCAGAAGCTGAGGCTGTCCGCAAGTTGCAAAAGAAAAGCAGCAGTAAGGAAGTGGTTTTGGTCGGTTATTCCGGCGGAGCCATGGTTGCCGGGCTGATTGCTGTGCAAAACCCCGATATCAAGGTCAAAAAACTGATAACCGTTGCCGGGTTGTTGGAACATCAGCGTTGGGCGCAATATCATCAAGTGGCGCCGCTGAAAGATTCTTTGGATTTGGAAGATTATCGTTCGGCGTATGAAAAAATTCCGCAGGTGCATTTTGCCGGAGAAAAAGATAAAATCATACCGGCCGGATTATCTCCGGCTAAGAAAAATCTGATAATTGTCAAAGGGGCTTCTCACAGCCGCGGCTGGGAAAAACTGGATTTATCGGAATATAAATAAAATTTGAATGGAATTGCGGCTGACTATTGCCGCCGGATGCTGTCCGGTTTAAATTTAAAGCCCTGATTTCTATACTTTGGCCAAAAGCATAAAATTCAGGGCTTTGAGAATGTCAAACAGGATCATATCAATAAACATTTTTAATAGATTTTGACCTGAAAGCGGCGATTATTTGCATAATACCGACGAGAAGTAACAGGCCAAAGGGCACAAACACAAAAAAATGTGCGGCAAAAAAGAAAAGTTCTTTCATATGTATGGTATTTATGGGTGAATTATATACAAATTATAAAAATGCAATGATACGGACGAATAAAAATAAAAAACTTATTCCTGTCTCTTATACACATCTCCGAGCCCACGAGACGGAGCTACATCTC
>URWU01000200.1 GCA_900551585.1 uncultured Alphaproteobacteria bacterium
CTCGGAGATGTGTATAAGAGACAGATTATAATCCCTGGGCGTTTTTGAATAATAATCCCTCTGAGGTTATGGCTTTGGCCGGTTTTCACAGTTTTTTTAATCCGGTTGTTGATGTGCCGCTATATTTGTTGATTGAATATTTTAATGATTATCCTGATTTGATTTATTTTGTTCAGGGAATGAGTTTCGGACTTCTGGCTTTTATATTTTTCCGGATTGAAAAAATTTATTTTGCAAAGGCGGATTTGCTTATCCCGGCACTGATTATCGGATTGACCGGATATGCCGTCTTTTTTCAGATAGGGACATCTTCTAACGAAATGCAAATTGCAGTTTTGATAATGTTCAGCTTTTTTCTTTTGGTTAAAGGATTGTTTGCCAACCCCGCCGGAGGAAAGTTTTTAATTTTTATTGCCGGACTTTTGGCCGGAGCGGCTTTGGGATTAAAATATACGGCTGTTATTTATTGTGCTTCATTGTTTTTATCTATGGTTGCGATAGGGGGGGGTATCGCCAAAAGGTTGTATCCTTAAGTTTTTTTGTCTTAGGCGGAACTATCGGCTTTTTGTGTGTTAACGGTTTTTGGATGTGGTATTTATTTAAAGAATATCATAATCCGTTTTTTCCTTTTCTTAACAGCGTTTTTCAATCGGAATATTGGGCTGACAACAACTATTATGATAAACGTTTTATTCCTCAAAATCTGTTGCAGTTATTAACATTTCCGTTTAATTACCGACGCAACGGCAACAGCTTTTTTGTATGGGATTACCGTCTGGGTTTTTGCTTGGCCGCGGTATTTGCTTTGTGGGTGTTTTCGTCTTTTTCCAAGAAGATTAGACTTGATGAGAAATTCAAATTTTTAATTTGCTTTTGGACGAGCAGTTATTTTATCTGGATTTCGTTTTTTGCAATTTCGCGTTATTTGATACCCTTAGAGCTTGCCGGAGCGGTCATTTTGGTTAAGACGGCAGAGATACTGAAACCTAAAACCGGAAGATATCTCAATTGTTATGAGTGGCTGATTTGCATTCTGTTTTTTGTTTTGTTGCTCAATCCGCTGGTTTCCGGAAAATATGGTTGTCGCAATTGCTCGTTAGACGGAAAAAGGTTTAATAAATTTATGGAAATTGAATCCGGAATTGAAATACCGGATAATACACTGCTGCTGTTTTATTATGATCCGGGAGCCGCCGTTCTTCCGTATTTATCCCGTCAGGCAAAAAATCTGAAAGGGGTATATGTCAAAAAGCAAGATTATAAACAATTTTGCAACGGGACAGATGTTTTTAATGAGATAGATTATTGGGTCGACAAAAGGCAGAAAATCCTTGCCGGACATAATGGCTTATCTGTCGGGGTGATTGCTTATCAAAATGATGAAACGGTGCAGGATATGCTTAAAAAAGAAGAATTGTTAAAAGGAATGGTTTGCAAAAAATTTAAAAGTAATATAATGCCTTGGTATCATTTTTGCGTAGATGCGACTAAACAGAGCGAGATTTTTAGATGACAATGAAAAAACTGATGAATACCCCCTGGCTGCAATGTCTGTTATTTTTGGTCGGCGGCGGTTTAATCGCTATGGCTTTGAAGTTTGAGCTGACTTGGGATTTTGCGCAGTATCATTATCATAACGGCTGGGCATTTGTCGAGGGGCGTTTTAATCATGATTTGCTGGCGGCCGGTTATAACGGCTATTATAATCCGCTGATGGATTTGCCGCTTTATTATCTGATAAAATATTTTAATGATTATCCGAACTTGATTTATTTTGTGCAGGGCTTTTGGTTTGGCGCCTTGGGCTTTGTTTTATTTAAAATTTCCGGTTTGTTTTTCAATCAAAAAGCGCCGCGTTTTTTTACCGTTCTGCTCGGTTTGTGCGGTTATGGCGTGTTTTTCCAAATCGGAACCAGCAGCAATGAGATTATGATAAGTTTTTTGCTGCTTGTCAGCTTATATCTGTTGCTGCGGATTTTGGCCGGTTTGAGCGAGGCGAGGGGAAAGTTGTTTTTTCTGGCCGGTTTGGTTGCCGGTGCGGCAATGGGGCTCAAGCTGACGGCTGTTATCTATTGTGTGTCTTTTGGGGCGGCGCTTATTCTTTCGGCTAAAAAAATTCCGGCGCCTTGGAAGAATATTTCGTTATTTGCCCTTGGCGGTTTGCTCGGTTTTGCGGCCTTGGGCGGCTATTGGCTGTGGCGATGCTGGTCTGCTTTTCAAAATCCGTTTTTTCCTTTTGCCAATGACATTTTTCAGTCTTCTTATTGGAACGGCGGCAATTATACCGATGACCGTTTTGTACCAAAGGACTGGAAAGGATTCCTTCTGCTGCCGTTTGATACGCACCGCGGCGAAGGTTTTACGGTGATGGTTGATTTTCGCCTTGCGCTTTTGTATTTGGTTTTGGCTGCTTTTGGCGTCAGGTATTTGCTGCGGAAAGTGAGAAAAGAACAAATTGTTTGGAATATTCCGCTGATGTTTGTCGGCATTTTTATGTTTGTTTCTTATTTGATTTGGATTAATTATTTCGGAATTGCGCGTTATATGCTGCCGGTAGAAATTCTCTGCGGTTTGGTTTTGGTTAAGGCAGCAGTCAGTTTTATGCCGCAGAAGGGCTGGAAGTATGATGTTTATGTGCAGTTTTTGAGCGCGATGGTTATTTTGCTGCTGCTCAATCCGCTGTTTTCGGAAAATTCCGGCTGCCGTCATTGCGGACAGGATAAGCGCCAGTTTTCAAAATTTGTCGAAGTTAAGAATGTGCGGCTGCCCGACAACAGCCTGATATTGTTTTATCGTTCGCCTTATAACTATCCTGTTTCGGCGCTTTTGACGCATTGGGCGCAGGAGAGCCAAAATCTGCGCGGCATTGAGGCAACACCGAGAAATTATCAGGAAGGTTTTTTTGCCGGCGGCTGGTGGAAAGAACAGCGGGATGAGATTCTGAAACGGCATATGGGTACAAAAATTGCGGTTTTGGCGGTTAAAAACGGTGCCGAAGCAGAAAAACTGCGCCGGAGCGAGCCTGATTTGCAAAAATTTGAATGCCGTGAGCTTGAGACAAATCTGACCATGGCATATTATACTTACTTTCTGTGTGCCGACCCGCAAAATCTGAAAAATATATTTACTTCCGGTTAAACTTTTGTGGCGCAGTATATATTTCTTTACTATTTATTGATGATATTGCTATATTG
>URWU01000201.1 GCA_900551585.1 uncultured Alphaproteobacteria bacterium
GTCGTCGGCAGCGTCAGATGTGTATAAGAGACAGCCGTAGTTATGGCCAGTTCAGCATTTCGGCTTTGCCCGCTCAGGGAATTTCCGCACAGGAACTCAATCAGGCCATAGATGAAGAAATATCCAAAGCCGTTAACAAACTGAATATTGACAAAGTCAGCGAAACCAAGAACAAAATGCTCGCCGGACTGGTTTATTTGCAGGATAATCCGTTTGAGGCAGCCGCCATTGTCGGCGGAATGGCCGCTATCGGTATGAATGTTGACGATATTGAAAATCATGCCGACAACATTCGCAAAGTAACTTATCAGGATGTCAAAGAAGCAGCTAAAAAAATGCTGTCCTCTTCGGCACAGATTAACGGGGTTTTGAGCCCGAAAGGAGGCAAATAATGTCTCGCCGCCGCCGCAAATCCTCGTCTTTGCCCACAGGGCTGATTAAAATTGCCGTTTTGGCCGCCGCTGTTCTTTATGCCGGCTGGTATGGCTATACCCGCTTTTTCACTTTTAATCCGCAGCAGATTTTGCAGGATTCAATTCTGAAAGAAAAAACATTTGATTCTCAGGTTGTTGAGGTCACATCGCCGCAGCATAAAATCAAAGCTTATCTGATTGAAGATTCGACTAATCCGATTATCAGTATCAGTTTTATGTTCAAAAATGCTGGTCTGGCAGCCGATGACAATAACAAGCAGGGAATTTCCAATGTTGTGGCCGCCATGCTGACGGAAGGTTCCGGCTCGCTTGATTCTCAGGCTTTTAAGGAAAAACTCGAAAATCTGGCCGTCGGCATTAGTTTTGACGCCTCAATGGATGATTTCAGCGGATCGCTGGTCACCACGTCCGAAAATCAGGAACAAGCCTATCAGCTGCTGGCAGATGCTTTGACCAAGCCTTTGTTTGCCGAAACAGATTTACAACGCCTGAAATTGCAGCTGCAAAAATCATTTTTAATGCAAAAAGAGCACCCTAACTCTGTTTTGAGTCTGGATTTTGCCAAATATCTGTACGGAAACCACCCTTACGGCCGCAACCCTCTGGGCAGTTGGGAAGCCGTCAGCCGCTTGAATAAAGAAGATTTGCAAAAATATCTGTCCACTCATCTGGCGCAGAATAATCTGATTGTCGGCGCTGCCGGTGATATCACCCCGGAAAAGCTGGGACAGGTTCTTGATAAGGTTTTTGGCTCTCTGCCGCAAAATGCCGCCATCAACTTTGTCCGTGAGCCGGAAGTCGATTTTGCGCACCGCAGCGAGAATATCTCTCTGCCTGCCGCTGCCGGACAGAATATTTCGGCTTTTGCCGCTCCCGGCGTTGCCCGCAATGACAAAGATTTTTATCCCGTTTATGTCGCCAATCACATCTTGGGCGGCTCCGGTCTGAGCTCGCGCTTGTCAAAAGCGGCCAGAGAAGACAAAGGACTCACTTACGGGATTTATTCTTATTTGACTCTTGCTGATAAATCTCCGCTTATCCGCGGCGGATTTTCCAGCACCAAAGAAAACTATGACCAGGTTGTTTCAATCCTCAATGCCGAATGGAACAAATTTGGTCAAAAAGGCGCCACTGAAGAAGAAGTTGAGAGTGCAAAAAACTATCTCATTTCTTCCTACAATCTGCGCTTTGCTTCAATCACCAACTTGTCCGACATTCTTTTGTATATGCAAAAAGACAACTTGGGACTGGATTTCTTGCAAAAAAGAAATGAAAATGTAAAAAAGGTTAGCACAGAAGACGTTAACCGGGCTGCCCACAAATATTTCACTACCGATAATCTGGTGTCGGTCAATGTCGGACAGTTTTGAAAGCTTAAGGAGAAATAAATAATGAAGTGTGTTGTAAACAAAATCAGAGCTTGGAAAAGACTGGAACGCCATTGTAAAAAGATGAAAAAGGTTGAAATGCGCAAGCTTTTTGAAGAGGATTCGGAGCGCGCCGCAAAATTCAGCCTGCAGCTGGAATCTATGCTGTTTGATTATTCCAAAAACCGCATCACCGAAAAAACCATGAAATATTTGCTGGAACTGGCAAAAGTCCGCGGTTTAGAAGAAAAAATCAAAGAAATGTTCCGCGGCGACAAAATCAACTTCACCGAACATCGCGCCGTTTTACACACCGCCTTGCGCAACCGCGCCAATACGCCGATTTATGTCAACGGCGAAAACGTCATGATTAAAATCAATGAGGTTTTGGCCAAAATGCGCAAATTTTCCGAAGCGGTCCGCTATGGCGACTTCAAAGGTTACACCGGCAAAAAACTCACCAATATCGTCAACATCGGTATCGGCGGTTCCGATTTAGGGCCGGTCATGGCGACAGAAGCTCTGAAAAAATACAAAGCCAAAGATATTTGCAACTATTTTATTTCCAACATTGACGGTACGGCCTGCGCCGAAGTTTTGAATAAGGTTGACCCGGAAACGACTTTGTTTATTGTGGCTTCCAAAACTTTTACGACGATTGAGACCTTGACCAATGCCCGCACTTGCCGCAAATGGCTGGTTGACGCTTTGGGCGAACATGCCGTTGCCAAACACTTTGTCGCCTTGTCGACCAATACCGAAAAAGTCAAAGAATTCGGTATCAATCCAGATAATATGTTTGAATTTTGGGACTTTGTCGGCGGCCGTTATTCCATGTGGTCGGCAATCGGTTTATCAATCGCCATTGCTATCGGCATGGACAATTTTGAAAAAATGCTCGATGGTGCTTATGCAATGGACATGCACTTCCTGCATACTGATTTTGCGCATAACATTCCGGTCATTCTGGGCTTGCTCGGCATTTGGAACAACAATTTCTTCGGCCTGCGCAGCAATGCCGTCGTTCCTTATGACCAATATCTGCGCTACCTGCCGGCTTATCTCCAGCAGTTGGAAATGGAAAGCAACGGCAAATTTGTCAGCAAAGAGAATGAATTTGTAAAATATAATACCGGTACAGTTTTGTTTGGCGGTCCGGGTACTGATGTTCAGCACTCTTTCTTCCAAATGCTGCATCAGGGCACCACGCCGATTCCGGTAGACTTCATTATTCCGGCTATTTCTCATAACGAAATCGGCGACCATCATCAGATTCTGGTAGCTAATGTTCTGGCTCAGAGCGAGGCCTTAATGCGCGGCAAAACCGTCAAAGAAGCCGCTGCCGAGCTGGTTAAAGCCGGCAAGAGCAAAGAAGAAGTCAAT
>URWU01000202.1 GCA_900551585.1 uncultured Alphaproteobacteria bacterium
TCGGCAGCGTCAGATGTGTATAAGAGACAGTTGCAACAATAACCTTAACCCTGGCCGGACGGACTTTTAAGAAGAATCTGGAATAAATTTTTGTTTCACTCAAAAAATAATTGACATTTAAATCCGTTTTCCTCATGATAACGGATAGTATTAATTAACAAGGTTTATCATGAATAGCTTTATTCGTTCATTTTCTTGCCGCCGCGAAAATCGTAGAAACAATCTGCGACGATGATTCATGCCTGTCATAAATTTTGAATATCGTTGCAGAGGTTGAAAATTCAGCCTCTTTTTTTTTACAGTTTTTACCAAGAGAATAAAAATGAATGAAGATTTACAGCTGAGCAAACTCAGCCTTAAAGATTTGGATAACGTCATCGCTTTGCAAAACAAAATCATCGCCAACCTTCCTGATGAACAAAAATATTTCACTCTGCACAGAAGCAAAGAAGACTTTGCCAAAGCCCTTTCCTCTCCCAATCTGCACATGTTCGGCATTTATGTCGGCAAAACGCTGGTCGCCCAGTCAATCTTAAACTTCCCTGAAGACGGCTGCCCGAGAGACATACCCGAATTTGCCAAAGAATATAAAAATTCCGAAATTGCAATCTATCAGGCTGTTCTGGTTGATCCTGATTACCGGGGCATGGGCTTGATGAAAAGAATGCTTCAGGCCAGAGAAGATATGGCTGCCTTTTGCGGTAAAAAAATAGCCATTTGCAAAATTGCCGCCGCCAATCATTTCAGCTGGAAAAATGCCCTCAAACACGGCATGCAGATTGTTTCTGCCGGCATAGATGCCAGCGGTCATGAAAAACTTTATCTGCAAAAAAAATTAAATACTCCGGCAGTCAAAATATTATCACCGCAGCCGAGAGTTCTTATCAGCCTGCAGCATAAAAATTTGAGCAAATTAATGCATAATATGGGCAAAATCGGCCAAATCGGAATCTGGGACAAAGAAAACGCCACCTTGGCTTACATTCCTTCAAAACAGAACAGCTTCGGCCCAATATTAAAAAACTGCCGGCAGGCTGCACCCGGTTACTGATAATCATAAAAAAACGGCAGACACATCTCGTGCCCACCGTCTTTTGCATTAAAAAACTATGTTTTTATGCTAACCTCACCTTTTCAACTTCGGCCTGAATAACTGCCAACTCAGCAGGAATACCCAGACTGTCTTTGATATAAGACGATAAAGTTGAAGCGGAGATTGTTGATTTTGGGATTCCGAACGTTGATTCCAGATATCCTTCCAACGCCTCGGCAAACTCGAGTATGACATACTCCGGAGCACCGAGATAAAGCTCATCAACAACCAGATACGCCGGTTCCATGTCTTCACGTCCGTAGAATTCAATATACGAACAAGCATAGACATCGTCCGGCTTGGTAATATTGATTTGCGGATTGCTCATTGCAACCATCGAATCACCCCATTGAGGGATACAACCGATGAAGTCTCCGAACAAATGAACCCAGACATAACGAGCCGCTTTGGCAATGAAAAGAGCTCTGCCTTGGTCATCTACAGCATGGAATTCATATCTTTCGAAAAATTCTTCGCTGCTGACACCCCAGCTTCCGCCGCCGGTCGTATACTCAACATTCCAAGTTCCCGACTTTGCATATTCCGTTGCTTCAAAAGCACCGTTCGTATGCGCCATCATAAACTCGCCTGTTTCAGCCTGACGGGCAAAAACCAACTTAAGAGCATTCTTAATTGCAATAGCTGCGGTTCCCTCCTTGGCCATTTTTTGATAAGCCATAGCTTTGAAGTTGACGCCAACCGTAAACTTACGATTTTTCTCATTGTATAAACAACGAGGAACAGCCACTTCTTTCTCACCGTCAAAGGCAATAAAGCGTAAGCTTTCATAAGTTCCGTCGCTTTCGGCAGTCAGATAACCAAGACCGTCTGCCTCCAGTTCTTCTCTTTCATACTTTGTAATCAGATAAAACTTTCTGCCTTCGGCATCATGCCACAAAATTCCGGTCAAAGGAACCATCTGGCAGATAATTTCACCGTCCTTAACTGCGATAACCGGGTTTTCAGCTTTTTTCAAAGCCTTTTCCACTTTTGCAGCATCAGAACAGTTGATTAACTTTGCCCAGCGTCCGTTCCCGTCCGTAAAAAACGAGGACTTAACCGGTTGCCCGTTTCTCATAACCACCGGTTTTCCGGCAGCATCAAAAGAAACATAGTTAGAAACTCCGTCAGCGGCATTTTGCAACAGCTGATACTCAAAACCTGCTCGATCATAAATCTTAAGCATAAATTGACTTTTTACTTACCTGCTTTCGCATCTCATAAAAAGTTCGTTTTTTAAAGGCACTGAAAATCTCTCGCATTGAAAATAAAGACGTTAAATCAAAGTGACATCTAATGAGTTTAGACTTACCTGAGGCTACTGTTTTTCACCCTGCGGATTTTTTGATTCTTTTTCAATTTTTCAATCATGTTTTGTCAAATACCGAATATTATTCAAAACAATTCCTACTTACTTTCAGCACGTTAAACACAATAAAAATACATTATATGTAACCAAACAGCAGTATAGCACCAATTCACGAGCAAATCAATATCCATTATCAACACCTGTATTTTTTGGGAAATTACGACCATTTTAGTCAAAAAAATATTATATTTTTAGAAATACCACATTAACATCTCTGAAAATCCCAATTCCTAAAAAAGCAATACATAAACTCCTACTCTCCCCTTTCGTAGACTGAATTATTATAACTTGCATTATCGACACGCCTGAATTATGCTTTTATAATAATTTGATAGATCTAAGATACATATAAAATAAAGGACAGTAAAATGAGTTGTAAAGAAAACGGCGATATTGGAGAAAAAGAGGTTGTTGAACTTGTACCTTGCCCAAACTGCAAAAAAAAACTTATGTTGCTGCCTCCCAGCTACCCTCTATATGATGTGCAGTGTACCGCCTGCAATTTCAGAGCGCAAATAAAAACAAATAACCATAAACCTTCAAAAATTGTAAGAGGTGCAGGCTGGGATATTATGGACAAAGTCCTCAAAGCAGGAACTCTGCCACCGCCTTTAATCTTAAATTTTAAATGGAAGAGCAAAGAGGAAGCTCATCAGGAAATTTTATTTTATCCTTTTGTACCGAAAGAGCATCTCCAGAAATACACCCTTTCAG
>URWU01000203.1 GCA_900551585.1 uncultured Alphaproteobacteria bacterium
GGGCTCGGAGATGTGTATAAGAGACAGGTGGTAACTTATACAAGTAATTTTTTTATTTATTTGGAGATGTTACTGATGAAAAAGGTTTTATTATCTATGGTTGCCGCCGGTGTTATGGTTTTGGCTTCCAATGCTCAGGCCATTGACAGCACCGGTTGCGGTCTCGGTTCCATGGCATGGCGCGGTCAAAGCGGAATCGGCCCTCAGGTTTTGGCCGTTACCACTAACGGTTTGTTCTTTACTCAGACTTTCGGTATCACTTTCGGTACATCAGGCTGTGATCCGAACGGACGCGTCAGCGGCGGTACAGGCAGAATGGTTCTGGCTTTCATGGAAAACAACATGGAACAATATGCAATGGATGCTGCAGCCGGTCGTGGCGAAACCATCGAAACTCTGGCAGGAATCCTGAATATGGATAGCGAAAAACTCGGTGAAGTTTCCAAGCAGAATTTTGCTTATATGTTCAACGATCAAAACGCAGATGCTTTGTCGGTGACATTGAAGCTGCTTGAGGTTGCACAAGCCTAGTTAAAACTGTTTTTATGCAGTATCTAAAGGCGTGGTTCGGTGCTCAGATGCTCATGTACTAATATGTACACTCCGCTCTTGCGCTCCGAGCCGCACCTTTATCTATCAACCTAAAAACAGTTTTTGTCTCCCTAAAATCCTTTTATTATAGGGCTGTACCTTTACCTGTCGGTCTTAAAACTAGTTTTTTTGCCGTTCTAAAGCCCTTTTATTATAAGGTGGTATGCGGGATATACTTTTAGCTGCTTCTTGAAGTCTTTAATTTGTTAATCTGATGAAAAAAATCGTTCTTGCAATTTTGTTTTCTATATGTTTTGCCCTGCCGGTGCAGGCCGGGTTTGAGACTTCTGCGGAATGGCTCGCTTTGGTGCATTACCGCCCGGAAGGCAGCGGCTACAAAAGTACGATTGATTCAACGCCTTTCTTTTTGAGCCCTGATGGTAAAACCTCACCGGCCGAGGAACTCAAAGCAACAATTGAATTATTTGACAATTCTGACGATATTGAGAAAAAATGTTTGTTTCCGGCCCGTTACAAACTGCTCAAAAAAAATAATTTAATTACTTCCCCTTATCCGCAATGCAAAGATTTGCAGCAGTTTTATACTGATTTGCAGCCGTCCGGCGTGACGCTGCTTTTTACCGATGCTTATATGAATAATCCGTCTTCGCTGTTCGGACATACGCTGCTGCGTATTGATACCGCCCGCAAAGGCACCCAGCTTTTGGCACATGGCGTAAATTACGGTGCTTTTACCGACGGCAAAGAAAATTCGGTTTTATTTGCCGTCTGGGGGCTGACAGGCGGTTATTACGGTGGCTTTACGGTAAAACCCTATTACGATGTTATCAATACCTATAATAACATTGAAAACCGCGATATCTGGGAATTCAATTTGAACTTCACGCCTGAGGAGCTGGATTATTTTGTTGCTCATCTGTGGGAGATTGGCCATACTCAGACGCGCTATTACTTCTTTACGCAGAATTGTTCTTATATGTTGATGGAAACGCTGGATGCGGTGCGGCCGTCTCTGCGGCTTTCTGATGAGTTTCCGGCTCAGACAATTCCTTTGGATACGCTCAAAGCCGTGACAAAGCGCAAAAATCTGGTCAAAGACGTTCGTTACCGGCCGTCGCGCCAGGCTAAAATCCGTCATCGCTATAAAGAGATGACCGGCCGCCAGAAAGAGCTTTATCTCAAAGCGATTACCAAGCAGGATTATGATTTGCCCAATCTCAGCGACAGTGAGAAATCTGATGTGTTGGAAACGGCTTATCAATATGTGCAGTATCAATATGTGGCACATCATCTGGAGCTTGACGATTATCGCAAGCGTAGTTTCAAGCTGCTGTTGGCGCGTAATAAAATTGCGGAAAACGGAACGATTTCCGAGCTTGAAGAGGGACGCAGCCCGATTTTGACACATGACTCCATGCGTCTGACTGTCGGCAGCGGTTTTAGAAACGGCGACGCTTTTCAGGAAGTTTCTTATCGTCCGGCTTATCATTCTCTGACAGATAATAATTACGGCTTTTTGCGCGGGGCGGAGATTAATTTTTTGAATGCGGTCATGCGCCATTATGACAAAGGCAATAAAACCGTTTTGCAAAAGTTTGATATTGTCGGCATTAAGTCTATTTCGCCGATAGATACGATGTTTAAGCCGATTTCTTATGTGATTGAAGCCAATATTGCCCGAGAATTTAATCCTGAGACAGAAAAAGAAGGTTATGCTTTTAATCTGAAAGTCGGCGGCGGTTCCAGCTATGCTTTGAGCGATGATATCTGGGTTTATGCTTTGGGCAACTCTTATCTTGCTTACGGCGGATTTTTGCCGCATAACAGCTATGCCGGCTTTGGGGCCGCTGTCGGTGTTTTTGCCGATTTTGAGAACTGGCGGCTGCTGACGGAAGCGGAAAAAGTCTTTGCTACCTCAAAATTCGGCGACCGGATTAAATATAAAGCCGAGGCGGCTTACACTCTGAACCGTAATAATGCGCTGGCATTAGAATATTATTATCAGCAGAATCACGGCAAGAATCTGGAAGAAGGGGTTTTAAGCTGGCGGCACTATTTTTGAGTGTCGGGAGATTGTATCGTTAAGTTCAAATCTTTTTCATGATTTTGAGTAATGGCCTGATTCATTTTCGGCAGGTCGAGACCGGCAATAAATTCGCGGATTTTTTTGGCGTGGTTCGGGCCGCTGCTCTGGGCTATCAGGGTTAACGCCGGGTTGAGATTGCCGAAAATAAAAGTTTCTTTTTCACTCTCATGAACCATAAAAGCCTCATTGTTAATCAATTCCAATTTGAATTCATCAAGCGGCAGTTGTTTGTTATCTAAATTGTGCAGCCTTTTGTTTTTGGGAAGCGAGGCGGAACCGGGCGTGAAAAAATTGGCGGTTTCAACCTCATTTGTTTCGGTAATAAAACTCTGCGTTACTGAAGCGGCGGCCAGATTGCGAATGAGGTTGAAGCGGATAATGTCTTCATTTTCAATGATTTTGCCGTCGACAGTCAACTGGTTGTTTTTAGAATCAATTTCGTATTTCAATTCCTGACGATATTGGGCGGGCAGGGAATCTTTTAATGCTTCGGCCATGGAATCAGAAGC
>URWU01000204.1 GCA_900551585.1 uncultured Alphaproteobacteria bacterium
GTCGGCAGCGTCAGATGTGTATAAGAGACAGAAATAAAGTTATGTTTACACCACACAATTGGAAAGACGGAGCAGATTACTCTGACGAGGCTTATGAAAATTTTCATAGAGCTGATGAGGTATACAATGCATTTGGAAAATTTCTTAAAATGATTTTCATTGCAGTTGTTTGTTCTTTAGCCGTATGCCTAATCATATGGCAATGGAAAAATATTACAGAAATCTGTAATAGCTTATATTCAAAAATAAGCATCTTATTTGTTGCCTTATATGTACCATATCTAGTGTACGTGCATAATAGGAAGAAAGAAAAGTAAACAACAATTTATTCCCTTGAAACTTCTTGTTTCAAGGGTTTTCTTTTATTTAAATTAATCGTCACATCTCACAAACTTCCAACCATCTTAACGACTTGCAAAACAAAGAAACTTGAAAATAAAAGTCCGTGTAACTACCCAATTTTGCTCTTATCAATGCAACCTCACACGGACTCGTTTAAGTGATTGTTTTATAAAGAAAAATCGCCCTTTCGGACGACTTTATCTTGAGTGGCAGGAGCAGTAAGACAATCCACGGACTTTGAACACAAAAAATGCCGTACTGCAAATAAAGCAATACGGCAAATAAAATTCAGAAAATTCAATACAGAATAAAACCGCAAAAGGAACACTCAATATATCCTGGACGGATCAGATGAGCAATTCTACCGCACTCCGGACAAACAATAAGAAAATAGCCCTGTTCTTTTTTAGACATCATAATTTTAAATGTTTTAAGTGATACAATAATTTTATTTAGTATTTTTTATATATACATATTTCGGGAAAAATACAATAATATTTTTATCTCTTCATACCGAAAGGCAATAGGATTAGAACTAAATGCTTGTAAAATAAAGGATTTCGTTTGGGAGAGTCCGTGTAACAAGCGGGAATTGGCTTCATTAAACATATCTTACACAGACTCGCTTAAGTGCTTGTTTTATAAAGAAAAAAGCCACTTTTAAGCGACTTTATCTTGAATGGCAGAACACATCGGGCAATACACGGATTACTTCGTATTTTCTTGACTAGGTAACGTTTTAAAAGGTTACATAGATTATAACATATTGTCGCAAAAATTCGGGTGTTGCATTTTTGCGCGTTAATGTTAAATTCTTTATACCTTAATCAAAAAAATAAAGTTTAGGATAAGCGATGTATAAATATTTTTTATTCCTGACCATGTTATTTTCTTGCGGGCTAATTAGTATTAGTCATGCCGAAAACAAAGACGATTTTTGGGAACAGTCTAAAAAGCAAGCCGAAAAAATAGAAAATGAATGTGAAAAAAAAGCATTTAAAAATGTGGGTATGAGTACTGCCGATTCTCTAAATGCCTCTGGTAAAAAAATTGAATGTATTAATAAACATATCTATAAAGAAGTTAATAAAGGCTTCGAAAAAGAAGACAGAGCCGAAGTAAAAAAGAAAATAGACGAGATCATAAAATTATATTCATCATTTTACGGAGATTATTTTTATATCAACAAATATTGCAAGGGACGCTGCGGTACAATAGGAAACCAACTTGCAGATGGAGAAATAGTATATCAACAATCAAAAATCCTTCAAGAATTGATATATCTAAACCTAAATGGTTTGCCTTATTAAAAAACAATCCCAGTTGAAAAGCTTTTCAACTGGGATTGTTTAGATTTAACTACTCACTTTTATAACGGTTAGCTCGATTTCTCCATCCATTTTCAAATTCTTTATCTTTTGAACGCTTATTAACTAAGGTATTAAAATGATCCTGTGCCAAATTTTGAAATTTATTTATAAACTCTTGTGGCTGAATTTCTTTAAGCTTATTTTGGGTTGTTTGACCAATGACGTTGCCCACAGGCTCAATTCCCAACGCCCTATGCGTGGTCTGAATTGCATTTAAAGGACTGGAAACCACACCAAAATCAAATACTGGCCCAACCACCTCATCAGGAAGTGTTGAAATACCATTCCATTTCCAAAAATCTCTATGTAAAATAGCGTTGGCTCTTTCGCGAGTTAAATTTTTGATATCTTCATGAGGATAGGTCTTTTTGCTTATCCCATATTTGGTTTCTTTTCCACTATCATTAGGACGATTGACATATCCACCTTCATTGAAGATGGTATATTTTTGCATCACTTTGTGAAAACGGTTATCACTTTCCATCTGGTCAATCTCATCTTTACCAAATCCCTCTCCATATAAAGAATAATCTCTTTCCTTGACGACGGTTGGCTTATTTTCCATATTAAGCAAATTCTTTTGATTTTGAGGATAAGAAGATGGTTTTGAAAATAAAGGTTGGTTACTTTGTTTTGGTTCCTGAATTTTTTCTTCTGGATCATCTTGTGTAATATATCGAATTAAATTAGACATAGAATTTTTCTCCTTTCAGAGTTTTAACAGTTTAAAATACAAAAAACCGCTGGGACTACCCAACGGCTTAAACAAAAAAATCACTTGGAGTGTGGACACACACTAATCCTAAGTGACAATTTTAGTTTAATAAAAACATTACAAATTACAAGTAGATAATATTTTTACGCACAATCTTTAATACACACATCTTGGAACAAAAAAAGGGTAAAGAAATAAATCTTTGCCCCTTTGCCGACTATGCTATCACAGTTTTTTTACTCCACAAACATATTGTCGCGAAATTATTATAAAATGCTTGATATATAAAGAAACTTCTCTTAGCTTTGCTAGGCTTTAGCCGCAGCAAAGGTTAGGTTCGCACAAGTAGAAAGCTTCAGCTTTCGTAGCGGTGCAAAAAAGCCGCTTTAAAGAGACTTTATCTTGAGTGGCAGGGGCAGATGATTGGCTCCGTTCACACTCCGCCGACCTTGTTTGCTTGTTCGTTTCTCACAACCGGTATGCTGACGCCTACCTGCAAACTGCGGTTCAAACTCACTCTCTCGTGAGATATCATCAACTCTCCCTAAATGCCAATAAAAAAGCCCGCTAAAAGCGGACTTTTTTATTGGCAGGGGCAGTAAGATTCGAACTCACGACATTCGGTTTTGGAGACCGACGCTCTACCAACTGAGCTATAC
>URWU01000205.1 GCA_900551585.1 uncultured Alphaproteobacteria bacterium
ATACGAGATGTAGCTCCGTCTCGTGGGCTCGGAGATGTGTATAAGAGACAGAGTGTATATAAATAAAAAAAAACTTCAATAGAATTAGTGGATATAAAGCGAATGTTGGTTTTTGGAATTGAAAGCAGCTGCGATGAAACGGCAGCGGCAATAGTTAACGAAAAAAAAGAAATTGTCAGTGAGTGCCTGTGGACACAGATTGAAGACCACAAAGTTTACGGCGGCGTCGTTCCTGAAATTGCTGCTCGTGCCCATTTGGAACATATTGACGATATTATTGAACATACATTAAAAAAAGCCAACCTCAAACCGGAAGATATTGACGCTTTTGCCGCTGCTTCCGGACCCGGTTTAATCGGCGGTGTCGTCATCGGCGTTATGGCGGCCAAAGCAATGGCTCTTGCCTTAAACAAACCTTTTGTCGCCGTCAACCATCTGGAAGGCCATGCTCTGGCTCCGCGCCTGACCGGCAATGTTGAATATCCTTATCTGCTGCTGCTGGTTTCCGGCGGCCATTGCCAGATTCTGATTGTCAAAGATGTCGGCGAGTTTGAACGTCTGGGCACAACGATTGACGATGCGGCCGGCGAAGCTTTTGACAAGGTTTCCAAAATGCTCAATCTCGGCTATCCCGGCGGTCCGATTATTGAAAAAATGGCCGAACTGGGTGATGAACACCGTTTTGTTCTGCCAAGACCCTTATGCGGTTCCGGTGACTGCAACCTGTCTTTTTCCGGTCTCAAAACCGCAGTCCGCAAAATCATTGAATCTTATGCCAATGACGGTAATATTGAACACGCAATTATGCGCAAACGCGATGTTGCCGACATTTGCGCCGGTTTCCAGCTTGCCGTGGCTGATTGTCTGATTCACAAATTGGAAAAGGCTATTCAAATTTTCAAACAAAAATATCCCGAAGGCAAAGATATTGTCGTTTCCGGCGGAGTTGCCGCCAACACTTATCTGCGCAAACGGATGCAGGAACTGGCTGAAAAGCAGGGATTGATTTTCACGGCACCGCCAATCCGTTTTTGCACCGACAACGGCGTAATGATTGCCTGGGCCGGACTGGAACGGTTTCAGAAAGGTTATCATAATGATTTGGATTTCAAACCGCGTCCGCGTTGGCCGTTAGATGAAAACGCACCCAAAGCTGCCGGTGCCGGAGGAGTAAAAGCATGAGAAATAAAAAAGAAGTCTTGGAAATTATGTCGGTTTTTGCCGAGAAAGATCCCAATCCGCGCTGCGAACTGGATTATAAAAATGCTTTCACTTTGCTGGTTGCCGTGGTTTTGTCGGCACAAAGCACCGATAAGGGCGTGAATAAAGCTACTAAAAACTTATTTGCAACGGTTGATACGCCGCAAAAAATGGTCGATTTGGGTTTGGATAAGCTTAAAGAACAGATTAAAACCATCGGCTTATATAACAATAAAGCCAAAAATATCATTGCTTTAAGCCGGGAACTGGTTGAAAAACACGGCGGCATTGTTCCCGATGACAGGGAAGCTTTGGAAAAACTGCCGGGCGTCGGCCGAAAAACCGCTAATGTAGTCTTGAACGTCTGGTTTGATAAACCGACTTTAGCGGTTGATACCCATGTGATGCGCATTTCACACCGCTTGGGATTCAGCGAAGGCAAAACACCGCTGGCCATTGAACAGGATTTGATGAAAGTTCTGCCTTTGGAATATGTCAAAAACGCCAACCATTGGCTGATCTTATTCGGCCGCTATATCTGCAAAGCGCAAAAGCCGGACTGCCCAAATTGTCCTATTGCCAAATTCTGTAAAAGCAAAGACAAAAGAATTTAATAAAAAAGGCTGATTTTCATCAGCCTTTTCTTACATATGTATCAAATCTTCTGAAACAGCGCAAAATTACTTAAGATTCCGTTATTCAGATTTTTCGCCATTCTGAGAATTTTTTCTGTTATTATACATTTGAACAAAGTCAATCGGATTAATCATAAACGGCGGCAAACCTGCTTCCATCAAGGAAGATGTAATAATCTGACGGGCAAAGGGGAACAGCATGCGCGGAATTTCGATTAATAAAACCGGCTCAACATGTTCTTGCGGAATGTTTAACTGTACAACACCGGCATAAGTCAATTCCAGAATGAAAAGCTTTTTGCCGTTGACTTCGCCGTTAATGGCAAAAATTAAGTCGACATTAAAAAAATTATCTTTCAGATTGCGGGCATTGACGTCGACATTAATACTGACATCCGGATTACCTTTAATTTCCAAGAAAATTTCCGGTGCATGCGGAATTTCCAATGAAAAATCTTTGATATACTGGCTGTTAATGGTAATAGCCGGAGCCTGAGCTTCCTGATTATCGGTGTTTTGAGCTTCGGGTTTGTTATCTTGTTCCATAATTTTCTCCTGTGGAATTTTTAATAGTTGTTTAGTTTAGAGTTACACTTAAAAATCTTTGCGGTCAATTATTTAGATGTTTTTTAATAAACATATTTTATATTGATAACATCATAAATAAACCCTATATTAAAGATGTTAAGGCTAATTAGAGGAAAGAATTGCAATTATGATAACATCGTATTTTGACATCATTGTTCTGTTGGTGGTAGTGGTCATCATTTATCAGAAGCTCAAATCGCTGCTCGGCACTCGTCCCGAGGGCGTGGAAAATTCTAAAATCGCCGAAGAAAATGCTGCCAGAATTTTCGATATCATCATGAAAGAAGCCGAAAAACAGGCTCAAAACACCATTACCGAGGAAAAACCCGAAGTTAAAGAAGTTAACCTCAGCGATACCGAAAAGGCCTTGCGCAAAATTCCCGGTTTTGACCAGGAAATGTTTTTAAACGGTGCCAAACGCGCTTTTGAAATCATTCTCGAAGCTTTTAATAAAGGCGATATTGAAACCCTTGAAATGCTGGTTAATAAAAACCTGTTAAAAAAATTTCAAGATATCATTGAAAAGCGCCATGCTGAAGGCATTACTTCCGAAACGGATTTTATCGGCTTTGACAAAGCCTGTCTCTTATACACATCTCCGAGCCCACGAGACGGAGCTACATCTC
>URWU01000206.1 GCA_900551585.1 uncultured Alphaproteobacteria bacterium
TGTAGCTCCGTCTCGTGGGCTCGGAGATGTGTATAAGAGACAGCAGTTTCAGATTTTGAAAAATCTCCAGACTGTCTTCACCGATACCCTGCAAAACATAAATCGCGGCATTAGGAACAAATTCTTTAATTCTCTCGCCTTCAATTGCGTGGGCAACAAAAAAATTGCGGCATTGTGCCTTGTCATACAGCGTTTTGGCAACAACTTTGGCATCCAGGCCGTAAGCATCGTCTTTAACCACGGCCGCCGGAGTTGAATGGCTGGCCAGCTGTTGCAATTGTTTATAATTCTCTACCAGATGATTTAGATTGATTTCTAAAATTGGTCTTGTCAAAATACTCATAATTAACTAAAATCCTTTCCAAATGAACCTATTTTTCGGTTAGGAAAAACTAAGTGGAGTTTATCGACACTCACATCCATTTGCAAGACTATAAGCAAAAATGTGCAACAGATATTATCAAAGCGGCGGAAGAAGCCGGGTTGAAAAAGCTGGTCTGCGCCGCCGTGCTTGAATCTGATTGGCAAAGAATTGCCGCTTTGGCGGAACAATATCCGGAGACCGTCGTTCCCGCTTTTGGGCTTCATCCTTGGTATTTGCAAGATATTTTAAGTGATTGGCAGGCTCATCTTGAACAAATGCTCGGCGCTTTTCCTCAGGCTTTGGTGGGCGAAACCGGGCTTGACCGTCTGCGTAATCCTGATAAACAGCCGCAGTTTGACATTTTTCAAACCCATATCTTTCTGGCAGAAAAATATCGCCGCCCGCTGCTGGTTCATGCCGTCAAAGCCGCGGAATGGCTTGATGAATGCTGGAAAATTCTGCCGCAGAAATTTGTCATGCATTCTTTCAACGGCCGCATGGATTTGCTGCAAAAAGCCGTAAAGGCCGGCGGATACATTTCTTTTTCTGCGTCAATCCTCAAAAACCGCGACAAAGAGCAGATTATCCGTGCCGTTCCGGCAGACAGGCTGCTGGTTGAAACCGACGGTCCGTATCAGGCGCCTGAAAAGGGTCGCGAGAGCAATCCTGATTTCATACCGCGGCTGATTGAAACCATTGCCGAAATCCGCGACGAGGAAAACAGTTCTCTGGCGCAAAAGATATATCAAAATTCTTTGGAGTTTATCAAACCATGGTAGATGAACGGTTTTTACGAACCAAACTCCTGCTCGGCGAAGCCGGGCTTGAAAAATTGCAAAAAGCAACCGTGATGATTATCGGACTCGGTGCTGTCGGCGGCTATGCGCTGGAAGCTTTGGCGCGTTCGGGAATAGGCCGTTTGATTTTGGTTGATTTTGATGTGTTTGATTTAACAAATATCAACCGCCAGATTTTGGCCACTACCGCCACGGTCGGCCGCAAAAAAACAGAAGTTGCCAAAGAGCGTGTCTCAGATATTAATCCGGCCTGCCGGGTTGAAACCAGAGACTTGTTTGTCAATGTCGAAACTCTGCCGCGGATTTTGCAGGAAAAAGTTGATTTTGTCGTTGATGCCATTGATGCGTTAAATCCCAAATGCTGCCTGATAGAGGCGCTTCACAACGCGCAGATTCCGTTCATTTCCTCAATGGGTGCCGCCTTAAAATCTGACCCGTCCTGCATTCACTACGGCAAATTAAGCGCAACAAAAAACTGCGGCTTGTCAAAGTTTATCCGCAAACGCCTTAAAAAGCGCGGTCTGGACATCGGCAAAATCTGGTGCGTGTCATCGGACGAGCAGGTTGATTTGCCTGAAACCGCCATTATCTGCAATGAAGATGAAGAAAATCCGAATGGCCGCAAGAGAAACACTCTAGGCTCACTGCCGACTATTACCGCCATTTTCGGCCTGACGATTGCCAATCAGGTCATCAAAGAACTTATAAAGGAATCATAACATGGAAAAAGCCCCGAAATCGCTGCGTCTGCACATTGCCTTAATGGGCAGGGTCAATTCCGGAAAATCAAGTTTTCTGAACTTGATAACCGGTCAGGACGTGTCAATTACCTCACAGCAGGAGGGGACGACAACTGATGTGGTGGAAAAAAATCAGGAACTTCTGCCGCTCGGCCCTGTGACTTGGCTGGACACGGCCGGTTTCGGCGATAACACCGGTTTGGGGGATAAGCGCCTTGAAAAAACTTTGGCCGTTTTTGATCGCAGCGATATCGTGATTTTGGTCTGCGAAGGCAACAATATCGGCGCTTATGAAAACCGGATTATGTTGGAAGCAGCCAAACGTAATTTGCCGCTGATTAAGGTTTTTAACAAAGCAGATATTTTTGCCGCTGACGGTGACGGTATTGCCGTCGTCTCCACCGATAAAACCGGCCGCGATAGGGTTTTAAACCGCCTGAAAGCGGAACTGATTAAGGTTTGTCCGGAAGATTTTATCAATACTCCCGCGGTGCTGGGAGATTTGGCGCCGGCGCACAGCCATATTGTCATGATTGTCCCGATTGATTTTGAGGCGCCGAAAGGGCGGCTGATTATGCCGCAGGTTCAGGCCATTCGCGACGGGCTGGATTATGAGCAGATTGTCACCATTGTCAAAGAAAGCGACTACCGCAACGCGCTGGATAATATGAAAACGCCGCCGGCTCTGGTGGTTTGTGATTCCCAGGTGGTCGATTTTATGATCGCCAATACGCCCAAAGACGTGCGCTGTACCACTTTTTCGATTTTATTTGCGCGCCTGAAAGGCGATATTGTCAAACTGGTTGAAGGTGCGGCCGCCATTCAAAATTTGCAGGACGGCGACAAGGTTTTGATTGCGGAATCCTGCACGCATCATGCCGTGGAAGATGATATCGGCCGTGTTAAAATCCCGCGCTGGCTGACGACTAAAACCGGCAAAAATTTAAAAATCAATCATGTCGCCGGCCATGATTTTCCGGCCGACTTGGCTGATTATAAGCTGGTTATCCAGTGCGGCGGCTGCATGCATAACCGCCGTGAGATTCTTTCCAGAATCAATAAATGCGAGAGCGTCGGCGTGCCGATTACCAATTCTGTCTCTTATACACATCTCCGAGCC
>URWU01000207.1 GCA_900551585.1 uncultured Alphaproteobacteria bacterium
CAATACGCCGCTGCGCGTTGCCGCCGTTGCCAGAATGTTGCACCAAAACAAAATCCCTCTGGCTTTGTTTGATTCCGTTATCACCGCCGGCGAAATCCTTCACTATCAGCTTAAAGCCCGTCTCGGCGACTATGCCGCCATCGGCACCGCTTATTATAAAATCGGTGATGTCGGTGCAACCGGCATTTTCTCTTGGCTCGATTATCAGCCGGTTGATGATATGCCGAAAGCCGATTTTCTTTATATGGGCGGCGTTGGTTCCGTTGATGACACAATTGACACCTATCGCCCGCTGTTGGAACATGCCGCCAGTCTGGCGATACCGCTGGTTTGTGCCGGTAATGATACTTCCACTTATAAAGACGGCAAAGTCTGTCTGGCTCCCGGGGCGATTGCCGAGCAATATGCCGTTCTGGGCGGCAAAATCATCACGGTCGGCAAACCTGATGTCAAAGTAATGGAATATGCTCTGGACGGGATTGAAAATCTTGATAAAAACCGGGTCTTGCTGATTGGTGACAATCTGACCACCGATATTAAGGGGGCTAACCTGATAGGGATTGCTTCTGCGTTGATTTCCAAAGGGGTTCATGTCAACTTCCTGGGTGAGGGATACATTCCCGATGTGGCCAAAACCCGTGAATTGTCGACCAATTTTGACACTTATCCCGATTATGTCATTTCTTCTCTGCGCTGGTAACCATGCGCAGACGCCGGGCATATCTCATAGCGGTTCTCGTTTCGGTCATCATCCTTTTGGGTGTGTCTTGGGGCTGCTATACTTATACCGAACGGGGTTATGCGCCGGTTTATCCGAATAACGTTGTCTCAACTTCTGAAACAATTTCACAAAATGAACTGCGCGCTTTTCTCAAAACCTGGCACCGCTATCGCCGCGAGGGGATTGATAAACTCGGTTTTACCGAATTGTCGCTGGTAACCGATTCGACGGCGGCCGAAGCCAATCCGGATGTTGCCCGCTGGCTTGAGCGCAAGGGCTGGAATGCCGACCGCTTTTTCTATGTTGAGGGGCGTATCCGCGCTATAATTTCGACAATAAAAAAAGATGAACAGATTGAACAAAACCGCCGTTTGATGTTGCAGCAGGCACAATCCGCCGGTGATAGCGAACTGAGCCGGACTTTGCTGAAATCTGCCGAGGAGCAGAACCGCAAATTTAATGTCGAAAAAATTACGCCGCAGGAACGTGCGATGATTCGGCCGCAAATGGATGATATAATAGCTCTGCTTAAAGGCAGCGTTAATTAGCGCCGTCCAACTCTTCTTTAAGACATTGAATCTCCAGCCATTGGTTTTCAGCTTCTTCGCAGGCTTTTTGCAATTTGACAAGCTCGGCGCTGAGCTGTTCAAACTTCTCGCGGTTCAGATTATATAAATCGCTGTCGCTGAGCTGCTGTTCAATTTCGCAGATTTTCTGCTCATAATCGCTGACCTGCTGCGGCAAAACTTCTAACAGACGCTGCTGGTTATAGCTGAGTTTTGAGGCTTTGCGCGGTGCCGGTGATACCGGAGAGGTTTTGGCCGCGGCCGTTTTTTTGTTGTCTTTGGCTGGAACAGGCGTCTTTTCGGCCAGCTTTTGCAAAAGCTCGCTGTAGCTTCCGGCATGTTCATAAACGCTGCCGTCGCCTTGCATATAAATTACCGAAGTCACAACCCTGTCCAAAAAGTCGCGGTCGTGGCTGACAATCAGCATTGTGCCTTCATAATCGCTGAGGACTTCCTGCAGCAGGTCAAGCGTGTCCATATCCAAATCATTGGTCGGTTCGTCCAAAACCAGAAAGTTAGATGGCTGGGCGAGGGCAACAGCCAGCATTAAACGGTTTTTCTCGCCGCCGGATAAAGCCGAAACCGGACAATGTGCCTGGTCGGGGCGGAATAAAAAGTCTTTCAGATAAGCCACTACATGGCGGTATTGCCCGCGCACCAGAATATGGTCGCCTTTGTCGCACAATGTCTGCCACAAGGTTTTCTTGGGGTCAAGGCTGAGGCGGTTCTGGTCAAAATAAGCTTCTTCGAGATTTTTGCCGAGACGGACAAAACCGCTGTCGGGAGCCAGACGCTTGGTCAAAATCTTAATCAGGGTTGTTTTGCCGGCGCCGTTCGGACCGACAATGCCGATTTTGTTGCCTTTGATAATCCGTGTTGAAAAGTCTTTGACAATCACGCGTTCACCGAAAGCTTTGCTGATATGCTTGGCCTCAATAACCAGTTTGGAACGAAAGTCGCCTTCTTCGACATTGAGGTCGATATTGCCGATTTGCTTAATCTGCTCTTTGCGTTCGGCGCGCAGCTGATAAAGGCGGCGCAGGCGTCCCTGATTGCGGCGGCGTCTGGCCGTCACGCCTTTGTGCAGCCACTCGGTCTCTTCTTCAATTTTCTTGCTCAGATTTTTCTGCTCGATAATCTCCTGGTCAATAACCTGTTCCTGCCATTCTTCAAAAAATTTGAAACCTTTGTTGTTGCGGCGCATAATACCGCGGTCGAGCCAAAAAGTCGTCTGCGAAATATTGTTGAGAAACATGCGGTCATGAGAAATCACCACCACGGCGCCCTGAAACTGGGCAATGACTTTTTCCAGAATCTCAATTGTTGAAATATCCAGATGGTTGGTCGGTTCGTCCAGCAGCAGAATATCCGGCTCGTCAACCAGTGTGCGGGCGAGGGCGGCTTTGCGCCTTTCGCCGCCGGAAGCAATTTGCGGGTCGGCGTCTGCGGCAATGCTCAGCTGCTGAATCAAAATATCGGCTTTGTATTCTTGGCCGTCACCATGGTTGGGCAGCCCGTCCAACACCATGTCGCGCAGGGTGTTATACTTTGAAAAATCGGGTTCCTGCGGCATATAGGCAATTTTAACGCCCGGCTGAATAAAAATCTCGCCGGCGTCCGGTTCCATCACGCCGGAAATCACTTTTAAAAGCGTTGATTTGCCCGAGCCGTTGCGTCCGACCAGCGAAATTTTGTCACCGCGGTTAATATATAAGTCAACATTGC
>URWU01000208.1 GCA_900551585.1 uncultured Alphaproteobacteria bacterium
CCAAGGACACCAGCCTCGGCTATTCCTGCTCTTCTTGTGTCAACAAATCCGGACAAACGCTTTATACCTGTTCCTGTACCGGGTCTTGTTCTT
The DNA here is from genome assembly GCA_900551585.1 of uncultured Alphaproteobacteria bacterium. Taxonomy (GTDB): domain Bacteria; phylum Pseudomonadota; class Alphaproteobacteria; order RF32; family CAG-239; genus CAJLXD01. The sequence goes on from URWU01000208.1 coordinate 94, forward strand.
TGTCCTCTTGCCCCTCAAACGGCTACTGCTCCACAGACTGCAAAGGCAAGTATTGTCTCAATTCTTGCAAGTCAGGTTACTCCGTCTCCGGCAATACTTGTTCTAAAGACTGCGTCCCCAATGACTGTTCCGCTTATCCGCTGTATTCTCAGCCGGCAAACGGCACCTATGAAACCTGTTCAATCGGCTGCGGCAGCGGAAGCTACAAATACCGGTTAACCGGCTGCAATTCCGGATATTATCTTGACGGCACCGGCTGCACAAAATGCGACAAAGTCAACACCACTTGTGACACCGGAAAAACGCTGGTAAATACCTGCTCAATGGCAAACGGCGCCACGGTCGGAGACTGTGTTGACTGCCGCGATGAAAGCTCGCCTTATAACCCCTGTTACGGCTATTACATCTGCGAGGGCGACAAAGTCGGTTCCGGCTCAACCTGCAACTGCGGCTCTCAAACTTATTACGAAAAATGCCTCGTCAAAGAAACCTGCTTGTATACTTACAAAGCTGACAGTAATTGTCCTTCAGGTATTAGAGGCAGCTACTATTGCGATACCGGCAGTTATATAGAGGACACCTGCACGAGAAATGATGGAAGTCAATGGGTAACAACAGAAAGTTGCACAAACACATATCTGGATAAAAAAGGAAATTACGCTCCCTGTAAAGGCTACAAATCATGTCCTGACGATAAAGGAACTGATTTATGTGAATGCGGCGCAAAAAAATACTTCAAAACTTGCGACGAAACTTGTACCAAACAATACATTGAAAAAGATAGTTGTCCCACAGGTCTGGCTTATGCTTCAGGAAATTGTGACAGTGCCGGCTGGGAAAAATGCGGAACTCCATGCACTACTCTTTCAGGTGAAGTACGTTGGGATTCATGTAGCTGTACATCGGGAACTTGCAAAGGTTATAAAGCTTGCCCTAACGACAAAGGAACAAATTTATGCGAATGTGGTACAAAGAAATATTTCAAGACCTGTGAAGGTGAAACGGTTGACGAAAACGAAACTTGTACTAAACAATACATTGAAAAAGATAGTTGCCCTACAGGACTGGCTTACGCAAATACAGGAAATTGTGACAGTATTGGCTGGGAAAAATGCGGAACACCATGCACTACACTCAAAGGAGAAACTCGATGGAATGATTGTTCTTGTACAGGTTCGTCTGGATCATGTAAAGGTTATATCAGCAGTTGCCCATCAGGAACTTTTGTCGGTGGTGAAACCTGCGAATGCGGCGCCAAAACATACGGGTCAATCTGCCTTTCAGAATGCAATTATGAAGACACGCCGGCAACCTGTTCAGCCAAGGGAATGATTTTCACGCTGAAATGCTCAGATGAAAGCGGCAACCAGTTCGGTGAATGCTCTTAAAAAAACAGCCCGATAAAAAGCCTCCTTTTTTACAGGAGGCTTTTTTTAATACCTCATTAACTTCTTTTGTGCTATACTAAATTCTGTTTAATAAGGAGAAAGAGTATGTCTTCATCTTTAGGTGCTGTCAGTTCTTATGCTTTAGCGGTGCAGAATATGCAAATGTCACTGATTAAGACTAATATTGATTTGCAGAAACAAGCTATAGATATTTTGCTCAACCCCGATAACAATCGGACGGTTGCTCCTTCAGAAACTCTCGGAACTCAAGTTGATATTCAGGTTTAGAAACTAAAGACCATCATGATAAACATGATGCTGAATGCGCAAGCCAAAACAAATTTGGCCAGAGACATAAAGATATTCCAGCCCATACGCAGATAATCAAGATGATCCCCGTCATCTTTATAAACTTTTTTCACCAGATAATTATACAGAAAAGACAACAGCAAAATCAGCAGATAAAAACTATCCTGCTTATATAAAGCTTCAACAGCTTCTTTGTTGGGAGTCATTGCGGTAAAAATCCCCATAATCACGCCCAGCAGGACAAAGGGGTCAAAAATAATTCCGCTGCGAAACAGCGCCAAAAAACCTTTAATCATTCTTTTTGCTTCTCTTATATTGTTTTTGCAACAACACGGCGGCTCAAATATTTTGAATCGCTGTTCAATAATGAGCCGGGCCAAACACAACGGGTTTTCGGCTGATTATAAGCGCCGTAAGCATCGCTGCTTTTCACGGCATAACTCACCAACACGCGATTACCGCGCTGAGGCGCAGTAAAGACCTTATTTTTGTGCCAGTCTAAATCGGCAATTTTTATATCATTAATCATTTTTGCCTCGCAGGTTTCAAAAATTCAGATTAACTAATGTTAGTGAGTATATACCATGAAAGTAAACAAAAGTTTAAGCGCTTTCAATACTATAATCCGATTTGTTATCTCAATTTCTCAAAAGCCTCAACCAAAGTTGTATGAATTTTTTTGACTTTTGCCGGTTCTTTGCCGCTGACCCATAAGCGGATTAACGGTTCTGTTCCAGACGGGTGGATAACAATACGCCCCTCATCGCCCATTTCAGCATCAAGTTCTTGTTTCAATTTGAGAATATCCGGATGTTTGACCAGCTCTTTAACCTGTTCGCGGCTGGCAAAACGCGGACTGACAAATTCAAAGGAATCCATGGCAAAAACAGGGAAAATCTCGCTCATCTTACGGCCGCTTTTCAACAGACCCTCGCTCAAAATCAACGACACAATCAAAGCATCACCTGATTTACAGTAATCCATAACCACAACATGCCCGGATTCCTCACCGCCGACGGCACCGCCGACTTCTTTCATCTTAGCCACGACATGGCGTTCTCCGACCGGCGTGCTGTAATAAGGCAGCTTTTTGTCTTTGATAAAACGCTCCAGCGCCGTATTAGACAACACGGTAGAGACCACGGCTCGGCCTTTCAAGGCGCCGATACTGTCCAGATACTGTCTCTTATACACATCTCCGAGCCCACGAGACGGAGC
>URWU01000209.1 GCA_900551585.1 uncultured Alphaproteobacteria bacterium
ATATAAAAAATCAATTGTACTTAACAATGGCTATAATTTATCCAGTAATAAGACAAAAATCAAGGAAAAAAATAAAAAAAAGCTTAAGTCGCAGACTTAAGCTTAGTTTTTTGTGATTTTTCAATAGACAAACCATCGGCGGTTTGTGGATTAGACGGAAAGTACAGCAGGAAAAGAAAGACAATTCTTTTCCGAAGAAAAAAGGTTGGAGTCAAAAATCAATAACCATGCCGCCCAAGTAAACACGATGGCCGGGATGAAAATTGAAATTAAAAGATTCCCGAGGCTGACTGCGCTCGAGAATGTGCTTTGAAAGACAATGCGTTATTTTATCCGGGCTCAGAAAAACGATTGTGACCTCTTTTTGCAGGGGTTTGTTGTTTGTCAGATTGTCTTGGTTTTTGACGATGAGACGGCCGCGGAGATTGTAACTTAAAAACATTGTGTTTTCGGGAAAATGCTCAACCTTATATTTGAGCATTGAATAGAGATGATTTAATTTGCCGGTAATGACAATGTCGTGCTCTTTGGCATATTGTTCAACAGCGGCAAGAATCTCGGTTGTTTTTTCTTTAGAAACTTCCATTTTTTATTTATATTTTTAGTGATAATTATATTTTGAATGGACGGGTTGTAACATATTGAAACCGGCTTGGCAAGGGAAAAGTACCTTTAAAAATGAAAAAGCCGCGATATCACATCGAGGCTTTTCCAAATTCTATGAAAATTTTACTGAGAGAGTATTATCTGATCGGCGCCAAACAATGCTGGACTTCCCGATATTGAGGAACTCCGTTTTTTGTTCCTGTCAACATCATGTATTTCAGGTCAACCTTTATGGTATCGCCGATTTTTTTGGGGAAATAACATTTGTCAGCATCGATAATCTCTGTTTGTCTTGAGCCCATTTTGTAAATCAGTACTTTGTCTTTATAAGTGGCAATGAGGCCAAAAACTGCTTTGTTTGCCGGCCAATGGTTTCTATTTGTTTCTTCTAAGGGCATGATGTAACCGCTTAAAAAGTTTACACTAGAAATTGAGTCAACAACATTTACAAAAGCTTCACGGGCGATAGTGTTAAAATTTTTCATGATTAATATTTTTAGTTTAACATAAACTTAGGAATATCTATAATTTGATTTCTGTATTAAAGCATATTTTGAGGGTTGGCTCAAGCAGAAAATGACAAAAAAATATTTTTGTCAAAAAACTGTAACATTTTTTAACATTAAAGTTGCTTTATGCCGTGATTTTTAACCGAGAATGGTTAGGATTATGCCGATAAAGAGCGGAATAGACAGGTTGTCGTCGATTTCAATTTTATCTTCATAAACTTCGGCTGCCGTAGCGGCAACGCAGGCGATGACGCTGGCGTAAGTAAAGTGGAAAATCGGCTCGTAGAGCATATTTATTAATAGGGCGCTGAGGAAGAACGCCGTTGTGCCTTCCATGGATTTGTTGCGATAAATTTTGCGGGTACCGCAGGCTTTGCCGACCAGAGCGGCCATCGTATCAGAAATGAGCATAACCGTCATGGCAATGGCGGCCACGGGCTTTGAAAAGAGCAGGGTGCAGGCAATGGCTGCAAGCAGGACATATAATGAACCGCTGACCTGAAAATAAATGCGTTTGGTTTCTTTGTTGCGCAGGGTTTTGAAAAACAGGCTGCCAAAAGTGCGGCGAGCCCAAGGCCAACGTTTGTAGTTGCCATATTCCAGAGCCGCATCGCCGACAAAAAGCAGCGAGAAAAGCATGATTGAAAGGCCGGGGTGCGCAAAGTAAATGAGAGCCGGAATCCACAGAGAGCTCAGGTGAATAGCCTTGCGGTAAATTTCTTTTTTATAAGACTTGTCAACGTTGATTCTGTGGTTAAACAGTTTGAAGCGCGGCTGAATCCTGAAGCGGAGCGGGTTTCTCATTTATTTTCTTTCATTTTATCCCACCAGTCTGAGGCTTGTTGATAGTAAGCGACTGCTTCATCAAGAACCGACTGATGGTTCGGCATATTATCCGGTTTGTATGAATACTGTTTAACAGGTTTTAATATTAATTCAATATTATTTTTTACAAATCCCAACTTTTGGTAGTTGCTGACAAAGAAGCGCGGCTGATAGGCAGGATTCAGGACATTTTGTCCGTAAAAATGACTCTCATAAGAGAAATTCAACAGTGCCAGCAGGGTCGGCATAATGTCAATCTGGCTGACAGGTTTGTCAAAACGCTGCGGTTTGAAGATTTTCGGTGCGTAGATAATTGCCGGGATATGGTGGTCGGCAATGGTGATTTCTTCGTTTCCGGCCGCTCCGGCGGTATGATCGGCGACAAATACAAAGACGGTGTTGTCAAACCAGGGTTTGCTGTGGGCGTCTTCCAAAAATTTGCCGATGGCATAATCTGCGTATTTGACGGCGCCTTCGCGGCGAGCTTTGCCGGAGGGCAGGTCAATGCGCCCGTCGGGAAAAGTGTAGGGGCGGTGGTTGGAAATGGTCAGCAAAATGCTGAAAAAGGGTTTGTTTTTGGCATAAGACTTATCTGCTTCCTGAATGACTTTTTTGAAAGTGTCTTCATCAGCGGCGCCCCAGGCATTGGCGAAAGAGACTTCGCCTTTGTTCCATTCGGTACGGTCGATGACTTCAAAGCCATTGTGCTCAAAGAAATAGTTCATATTGTCAAAGTAGCCGTAACCACCGTAAATCCATTTGGTCTCATAGCCTTTGCCGCGGAAAATGCTGCCGATGGTCTGGAGATTTTCATTGCCGGGACGGCGGACAATCGATTGTCCCGGAACCGGCGGAACCGACAAGGTGACGGCTTCAATACCGCGGACAGAGCGGGTGCCGGTGGCATAAGCCTGTGAGAAGAAAATTCCTTCTTTGCTGAGTTTGGTCAGGTTCGGCGTAATCTGCAGCTGGTCTTTGGAGCGGTTTTCGTTCAGAAAAGATGAGCCCATGCTTTCCATCAAAACAACAATGACATTGGCGCGTTTGGGCAGCCCGTTAGAGACAAC
>URWU01000210.1 GCA_900551585.1 uncultured Alphaproteobacteria bacterium
CTAGTCGTCGGCAGCGTCAGATGTGTATAAGAGACAGGCCAGGCATTGCGGGCAAGGAAAACCTCTGCGCCATCATGGTCATTGGCAAGGCTGGCCTGGTTGCCGTCGATAAATTTTTTGAGCTTTTGTTTGTCAGCACAATCAACCCAGCGGGCGGTATAATATTGTGTTTGTTCAAAAGCAACCGGCAGGTTGAACTCGGAACGAATGCGGTCGGCCATGACTTCAAACTGCAAAGCGCCGACAACACCGACAATCCACTCAGAGCCGACAATCGGTTTGAACACGCTGGCACCGCCTTCTTCGGCAATCTGTTGCAAAGCTGCGCCCAGATGTTTGGATTTCAGCGGGTCTAAAGCGCGGACGGATTTTAAGAGTTCAGGCGCAAAGCTCGGAATGCCTGTGAAATGGATTTTTTCGCCTTCGGTCAAAGTATCGCCGATACGCAGCTGGCCGTGGTTGGGAATACCGATAATATCGCCGGCATAAGCGTCTTCTGCCAGTTCGCGTTCCTGAGCCAGAAACATGACCGGGGTCGGAACTTTAATACCTTTGCCGGTGCGGATTTGGTTTAGGGTCATGCCGCGTTTGAAGTGGCCGGAGCAAATGCGCATAAAGGCAATGCGGTCACGGTGTTTGGGATCCATATTGGCCTGAATTTTAAAAACAAAACCGGTGACTTTATTTTCATCTGGGCTGACGGTTCTTTCGGCGGCAGGCTGCGGGCGCGGGGTCGGAGCAATTTTATGCAATCCTTCCAAAACTTCGCGGACACCGAAATTGTTGATGGCACTGCCGAAAAAGACCGGAGTTTGAACGCCGGCAAGATAAGAGTCCAAATTGAACTCGGGGCAGAGTTCTTTAACCATCATGACATCTTCGCGCAGTTTGGCAACGGCGTACGTCGGCAAAAGTTCGTCGAGTTTGCCGTCGTCCAAGCCTTTGCAGGTTTCAATCGTGGAGTTAATTTGTGATTTGTCGCCGTTTTTGTTCATCAAAATCAATTGGTCGTTGATGAGATCATAACAACCGAGAAAATCTTTGCCCATGCCAATCGGCCAGCTGGCGGGTGTCACTTCCATTGCCAAAGTTTTTTCAATATCGTCGAGCAGGCAGAAAGGATCCTGACCTTCGCGGTCGAGTTTGTTGATGAAAGTTAAAATCGGCACATCGCGCAGGCGGCAGACTTCAAAAAGCTTTTTGGTCTGGGTCTCAATACCTTTGGCTGAGTCCAAAACCATGATGGCCGAGTCAACGGCGGTGAGAACACGGTAGGTGTCTTCGGAAAAGTCTTCGTGGCCCGGCGTATCAAGCAGATTAAACGTGATGTCTTTATATTCAAAGTTCATGACTGAAGAGGCAACGGAAATACCGCGCTCCTGTTCGACTTTCATCCAGTCTGAATGGGCATGGCGGTTTTCGCCGCGGGCTTTGACGGCACCGGCCTGTTGAATGGCACCGCCGAACAACAGCAGTTTTTCGGTTAAAGTGGTTTTACCGGCGTCAGGGTGGGAAATAATCGCAAAACATTTGCGTTTGTTTACGGTATTGGTCATTAAATTGTTTACTCTATAGATTATCTGTTGAATTTTAAGCTTCTTTTATACTAAATCCCTGCTTTTGGCAAGAGAAAATAAGCAAACAAAAAGGACGGTTTTGACCGTCCTTGGCTTGTTTTGTTGTTTGGTTAAAACGGACTGGAAACCATCGGCAGCAGCGGTGTGGCCGGAGATGTTTCCACCGGAGCCGGTTCGGGAACAGCCGGTTTTTCGGTTACTTCGACTTTGGTCTCAATGATTTCTGCCGGTGTGGCCGGAACAACGGCCGGGACAGCTTCTGTTTGGGGCTGAGGCTGAGCGGCAGCCGGTTTCGGAGCAGCACGGTTGATACCGAGATATTTTTCAATTGCCTTTTGTTCTTTGGCTTTCTCTTTTGACGTAATCAAATTTAAATCATACAAGACTTCCAGTTTGCGCAAATCTTTGGCCGCGGTCATAATATCTTTGGCCGGGGCTTTGTTGCGCATGCGCTGTCTCGGAGACGGCGGCAGCAGGGTTTCGATAATAAGGTTGCGTTCGACCGAAAACTCACGCGGGGTGATGGCTCGGGCTTCAACAGCATCTTTCAAAACAGAAATACGCTCGACAATCAAATCCGGAGACGGAACGGATTTATCGATGCCGTAAGCCGGGGCGGTATTGGTCAGAGGCAGTAAAGCGCCGATATTTGACATGCGGGCGTTTAAGAATTCTTCTTTGGTGACCAAATCTTTTTCAGCCAGTTCTTTTAAGATTAAGAAACGGGAAATCATGTTTTGTTCATTATCGGAAAACAAGACTTCGGCCGATTTGATTTCTTCTTCCGTCGAAGGCTGCTCGCCTTTGGCTTTTTGTTTTTCTCTCATGAACAAAGCCTGGGCAATTGCAGATTTGCTCTGGCGCAGTCCGGCGGTTTTGCTGATGTCAAAAACATTATTGCCTTTGTCGTCTTCAACCACCAGTTTGCTTTGTTTGATGTTAATCATACGCAGGCGTTTCTGGGCAATATCAGACATTTTTTCAGGTTTGCCGGTTGATGAACCCAGAATGGAAGTTTCTTTGCCGTTTAAGACAATCAGGTCTTCATAATACTGGCGGGCGCGGTTGGGACGGCCGAGTTCTTCCGAAACCATGGCGCCGACCATCAAAGCCTGCGGCTGTTTCGGGTTGAGCTGCAATGCCTGGGCAACGTGGTCTTCGGCTTCGTTGAACCGGCCCTGAGAGTAAGCAACGGTTGCCATATTGGCTTCTTCGGTGGCACGGTCGTTGAACTGCCAGAGGGTTGAAGCCGGAGACGATCCGTCAGAAGCTGAAAACAGGCTGCAGGAACTGAGCAGGCTCAGAGCTGTGGCGGCGTATAAAAAATTCTTTGTCAGTTTTCCTGAAAACACAAGATTACTCCCCATGAAACGTAAGTTTTTTACTATCCTTGCCCTGTCTCTTATACACATCTCCGAG
>URWU01000211.1 GCA_900551585.1 uncultured Alphaproteobacteria bacterium
CTCGACTAGTCGTCGGCAGCGTCAGATGTGTATAAGAGACAGTTTTTGATGAAGTTTATAACTTTGGCGCGAGCTATTGACTTTATATTATATAAACACTATTTTCATCGTAGACTAAAAGACTATATAATGAGGAAAAATATAATGTTAGGCAGTTTAGCTCGCAAAATTTTTGGCAGTGCCAATGATAGATTCGTTACCAGACAACATAAAATAGTTCAAAAAATCAATTCTTTAGAACCTGAAATATCCCCCTTAACCGATGAACAATTACGAGCTAAAACTCAAGAATTTCGCGATCGTTTGAAAAACGGCGAAACTTTGGATGACATCCTGCCCGAAGCCTTTGCCGTTGTCCGCGAAGCTGCAAAGCGTACGCTGGGACAGCGCCATTATGATGTCCAGCTGATTGGCGGTATCGTTTTGCATAAAGGCATGATTGCCGAAATGAAAACCGGTGAAGGTAAAACGCTGGTTGCAACCTTGGCTGCTTATTTGAACGCAATTGAAGGCAAAGGCGTGCATATCGTAACCGTCAATGATTATTTGGCAAAACGTGACGCTGAGTGGATGGGACAGGTTTATCGCTTTTTGGGACTGACCGTTGATTATATTATCCACGGAAAAGATGATGACGAACGCCGCAAAGCCTATAATTCCGACATTATTTACGGAACCAACAACGAGCTTGGTTTTGACTACCTGCGCGATAATATGAAATTTGAGCTGAGCGATATGGTTCAGCGCCCGTTTAACTTCGCCATCGTCGATGAAGTTGACTCGATTTTGATTGATGAAGCCAGAACGCCGCTGATTATTTCCGGCGCCGCCGAAGACAGCTCCGAAAAATATATCCTCGTTAATAAAATCATTCCTCATCTGGTGGATACTGATTATGAAAAAGACGAAAAAGCCAAGACCGTTGTTTTGACCGAAGCCGGTCAGGAGCATGTTGAACAGCTGCTCAAGGAAGTCGGCCTCATTAAAGACGGCGGTTTGTATGACATCGGTAATGTTGCTTTGGTTCATCACGTCAATCAGGCGCTGCGTGCCCACAAAATGCATATCAAAGATGTTGATTACATCGTCAAAGATAACAAAGTTGTTATTATTGACGAGTTCACCGGCCGTATGATGGAAGGCCGCCGTTACAGCGATGGCCTGCACCAGGCTATTGAAGCCAAAGAGGGCGTTTCCATTCAGTCAGAAAACCAGACTCTGGCATCAATCACGTTCCAAAACTATTTCCGTTTATATCCCAAATTGTCCGGTATGACCGGTACGGCAATGACCGAAGAAGCCGAGTTTGGCGATATTTATAACTTAAGCTGCATTGAAATCCCGACCAACCGTCCGGTTTCGCGTGTTGATGAACATGATGAAATCTACCGCACCGAAAAAGAAAAATACAATGCCATTATTGATACGATTATAGATTGTCATAAACGCAACCAGCCGGTTTTGGTCGGTACGACGTCAATCGAAAAATCCGAACTTCTGGCTGATTTGCTGCGTGCCAAATCTAATGTCCGTTTTGAGGTCTTGAATGCCCGCCATCACGAACGCGAGGCTTCAATTGTCGCTCAGGCCGGTGTTCCGGGAGCCATTACCATTGCCACCAACATGGCTGGCCGCGGTACGGATATTCAGCTTGGCGGTAATGCCGATATGCGTTTGAAAGAAATGCTCAAAGGTGATGAAACCGAAGAACAAATTGCTGAAATGAAAGCCAAACTCAAGGCGGAAATTGAAGAAGGCAAAAAGCAGGCGATGGAAGCCGGCGGTTTGTATGTTCTCGGTACCGAACGTCACGAGAGTCGCCGTATTGATAACCAATTGCGCGGTCGTTCCGGCCGTCAGGGCGACCCCGGCCGTTCAAAATTCTTCCTTTCTTTGGAAGATGATTTAATGCGTATTTTCGGTTCCGAGCGCATGAGCGCCATGCTCAAACGTTTGGGGCTGCCGGAAGGCGAAGCTTTAATCCACCCGTTTATTAACAAGGCTTTGGAAAAAGCTCAGCAGAAAGTGGAAGAACGCAACTTTGACATTCGTAAAAACCTGCTGAAATATGATAACGTGATGAATGACCAGCGTAAGGTTATTTATGAACAGCGTAAAGAGTTGATGGAAAGCGAAGATGTTTCCGAGACCATTCGTGATATGCGCGATGAGTTTGTTTCAGACATTGTCCATTCTTATGCGCCTTACGGCACAATGGCGAGTGAGTGGGATTTGGAAGGCCTGTCTCAGGAATTGGTTCGTACAATCGGAATGTCTTTGCCGTTGGGCGAGATGGCAAAAGAAAACGAACTGACAGCAGATATGTTTGCCGAAAAAGTTGTTGATGCAATGGAACAGGCGCTGGCCGAAAAGAACAAGAATGTTCCGGAAAATGTTATGCGTTTTGTTGAAAAAAGCATTTTGCTACAAGTTCTTGACCAGTTGTGGAAAGACCATATTGCCGCTTTGGATATGATGAGACACACGATTGTTCTGCGTGCTTATGGTCAGAAAGATCCGCTGAATGAATATAAGAAAGAGGCATTTAATATGTTCTCTTGGCTGCTTGACCAGTTAAGAGAAAAGACCACGTTCCTGATTACCAGAGCGCAAATCCAAAGTGACGCGATGGATAATTTGAACCGTGCGCCGCAGCCTAAGAATTATAGAGAAATTCACGAAACACCTGAGTCTGTTATGTCCGGCAATCAGCAACCTGCTGAAGAAGAGCGTGAAAAACAGGTGCCGTTCCAGTATAAGGCCTTTGACCCCAAAGACCCGACGACCTGGGGCAAGGTTGCCCGCAATGATCCCTGTCCTTGCGGTAGCGGTAAAAAGTTCAAACATTGCCACGGCAAATTCTAACTAAAAATAAAGCCCCTCATTTGAGGGGCTTTTATTTATGGCAACTTAAGTAAATTCTTAAAAAACTTTTTCATTTTATGAGAAAATTTTTTCTTTTTCTCTTTA
>URWU01000212.1 GCA_900551585.1 uncultured Alphaproteobacteria bacterium
GAGATGTAGCTCCGTCTCGTGGGCTCGGAGATGTGTATAAGAGACAGGTTATGGATAATTTGTCCCGTCTGCCGGGTTTTCGTCTGGCTGAACCGGGTGAATATTCCAAGCGCGCTTTTTATAACGGCAAAATGGATTTGACCGAAGCCGAAGGTTTGGCTGATTTGATTGATTCCGAAACTTCCGAACAGCAGAAATATGCCATGCGCCAGATGGAAGGCGGCCTGAAAAATCTTTATGAAGGCTGGCGGCAGGATTTAATAAAAATCCTTGCTCATTTGGAGGCCTTTATAGATTTTCCTGATGAAGATATTCCGAGCAGTGTAATGTCAGATATGAAAAACACCGTATTTAAACTTGAAAGTGAAATTGAAAGCCACTTGAACGGTGATTCAATCGGTGAAAGATTGCGCGAGGGTTTTCGGGTTGTGATTGTCGGCGCGCCGAATGCCGGCAAGTCAAGTTTACTGAATGCCGTTGTTAACCGCAATGCCGCCATTGTCTCTGATATTGCCGGCACTACCCGTGACGCTGTCGATGTTCATCTTGATTTAAATGGCTATCCGGTCATGTTTACCGATACGGCCGGTTTGCGTGAAACCGAAGAAGAAATTGAAAAACTCGGCATTGATATTGCTTATTCAAAAATTCATGATGCAGATTTGGTAATTTGTTTGTTTGATGCGTCAACAGACTCTGTTCAGGTATTTGATAAAATTAGAGATTCTTTAAAAAACAAAGCGTTGTTTGTTGCCAATAAAAGTGATAAATTAACATCTGAACAATGTTCAAATCTTGAAAAAAGCGGTTGTTTGGTAATTTCTGCCAAACAAAAAGACGGCGTTGATAAAGTTCTGGCAGAAATCGGGCGCCAGATAAAAGAGCGCTTTACTTCAAATTCCAACTTGTTAATTACCCGTCGCCGTTATCGTGAAGCTCTGCAAGATGTCATGGAAAATCTGCAGGCATTCGGTTTTAATAAGGAAATAGAACTGACAGCTGAAGATGTCCGCTTGGCAGCACGTGCTTTGGGAAAAATCACCGGCCGTATAGAAGTTGATGATATTCTTGATAAAATCTTCGGGGATTTCTGTATCGGCAAATAAGTAACCGAAGCTTGACTCTGTCAGACTATTGATGTTATACAAAACTTAATGAATGAATTAATTTATTGTATAACTTAAATATTATTTGCCTTATGTTAGAAACGGATCGTTTATGCCATATTATTACCGAGAATGTTAAGGTATTATGGTCACCGGAAGATTTGGAAAATAAAAATTTTTCTGAATCAGGGCTTTTAAGCAGCAAAGTTTTTTTTAATATTGATACCGAAAATATTAATTCTCGCTATTCAGAATTACGAAAAGCTTTGTTAATAACCAAAAGTCATCTTGCTGATTTGAATAAGACGGATTGCAAGCTGTTGGATATTGATATAAGAGTCAGGCTTGTCTCATTTTCTTGTGCGTATGAATTATTTGTAAAAAAACTGAGTTCCGAACTTGTTGACAGAGAGCCGGATTGGGAATTGTATAATCAAATCTGTCTTATATTGTCGGTTTTTTATGCTCTCAGCAACTATCTTTCTGCAGAAGTAACTTATGATTTAATCAAAGTCTGCCGCCAAAATGATTTGTTTTTGATTTAACTGTTTAATGAAGAGGATTGCAAAAATTTTGCAATCCTTTTTTATTGACTTTAATTGATTTATAACCTTTTTTTGCATATAATGCTTTTCAATATAATAATTTGCAAATAATAAGGCCTTTAAATAAATGAATATTGAATATGACGTCATTGTCGTCGGCGGCGGTCATGCCGGTTGTGAAGCCTGTGCTGCGGCTGCCCGCACCGGAGCCAAAACGGCTTTGATTACCCACCACATAGAGACAATCGGTGCAATGTCCTGCAATCCGGCAATCGGCGGTTTGGGTAAAGGTCATCTTGTGCGGGAAATTGACGCTTTAGACGGTTTAATGGCCAGAGTCATTGATAAGGGCGGCATCCAGTTTAGAATGCTTAATGCGTCCAAAGGGCCGGCAGTCAGAGGCCCAAGGGCTCAGGCTGACCGTAATTTATATAAAAAATACATGCTCGAAGCTTTACGGGAGCAGGATAATCTGGATATTATCGAAGCTGCCGTTGAGGGCTTGCTGATTGATAACGGAACCGTGACCGGCGTTAAGCTGGCTGATGGTACCGAGGTTAACGCCAAAGCGGTTATTCTCACTTCCGGAACTTTTTTGAACGGTGTGATGTTTGTCGGCCACGAAACCAGTATCGGCGGCCGCATTGATGATGTCAGTTGCACGGGTATAACACCGTATTTAAAGTCTTTGGGCTTAAAAGTCGGCCGTCTGAAAACCGGAACCCCTGCCCGTTTGAACGGCAAAACCATTCATTGGGAAAAACTGGCAATTCAGGAAGGAGACAATCCGCCGCTGCCTTTTTCTTATCTAACAGATAAAATCACTAACCCGCAGATTAAATGCTATGTAACCCATACCAATGAACGCACGCATAAAATCATTCGCGATAACTTTAATAAATGTGCATTGTTTTCCGGCTTAATTACCGGTATCGGACCGCGTTATTGTCCGAGTATTGAAGACAAGCTTGTCAAGTTTGCCGACCGCACCAGTCACCAGATTTTTCTTGAGCCCGAGGGTTTGACAACCGATGTTGTCTATCCGAACGGTATTTCCACGTCACTGCCGGCAGATGTCCAAGAGGCTTTCATTCACACGATGGAAGGTCTGGAAGATGTCGAAATATTGAAATATGCTTATGCGATTGAATATGACTATGTCGATCCGCAAGAACTTGATAATCGTTTGGCTGTCAAAAAAGTTCCCGGCTTATTCCTGGCCGGACAGATTAACGGTACCACCGGTTATGAGGAAGCAGCCGCCCAGGGCTGTCTCTTATACACATCTCCGAGCCCACGAGACGGAGCTACATCTCGT
>URWU01000213.1 GCA_900551585.1 uncultured Alphaproteobacteria bacterium
AGATGTAGCTCCGTCTCGTGGGCTCGGAGATGTGTATAAGAGACAGATATTATTTATTACAGGCTTTGAAAGGTTGGGTTATGAATAAAAATACGGCTGCCGCTGATTGTTCTGAAGAGTTTAAACCACTCAAAAAGGGTTTTAACAAGAACAAGAAAAAGTTTGTTATCTCTTATGCGGTTTGTAACAATCCCCGTTTGAAAGAAATTCAGAACCAGTCTAAAAATCAATGCCTGGGAAAAGTTACCTGGCCGGAAATTGATAAAATTCATTCTTGGATGATTTCTGCCGAAACCGCAACTTTTATGAAAGGCGGCGGTTTGGGTATGATTGCTTCCGAATTGCCGGAAGCTTTCAATAACTGTTTTGGCCAAGACGGTCATCATCTGCTGGTGGTAACCCCTCTGTATCTCGGTAATACCGGCAAGAAAAAGGCCGAGCTGAACGGCGATGTTTATGAAGGCGCCGAAGGACGGCAGACGATTATCCGCAAAATCAAAACCATGGAAGTTCCTTTTGTCGGCGACCGCAGCTCTCTGGTCAAATACAAAGTGACAATTTATGTCGGTAAATCGGGTAATACCGATTATATCTTTTTGGAAAATACGCGCTTTTTCTCGATTAATCCGAGCAAAGAAAACCCGTCGGCACAAGACGGCTGTTATGTGTTGAATGAATTCGGCATTAACGAAGTTGAGAAATTTGCCTTTTTCTCCAAATGTGTTTACAAGCTGGTCGAAAATATTGTCAAAGGCAATATCCGCGATTTGACCCTGCCCAATGTTTTGTTGGCTAATGACTGGCACAGCGGCGCTTTGTCCGGTTTGATGAAGTATTTTACCACGGCACAGACAGAAGCGCATTTAATGGAAGAAAAAATTGCCCGCAAAATTAAAAATATTCCGGTGGTGCATATTGCTCACCACTTCGGATATCAGGGCTGGGATTATGAAAATACCGCCAAAATCCTCAATTCATTATATGAAAATATGTCAACTTTGGTCTTCAAAAATGCCAAAACGGTCAAGAACAGCAATCCCAGAGCCGTCAATTCTCTGGTGATTTCCGACAGCTATAATCAGGCGGCCTGCAATGTTTTTCTGGCTGACCGGATTGTAACCGTTTCGCGCAACTATACCGAAGAGGTTTCCAAAGAGCTCAGCCTCGGTCTTGATTTTCGCGATGTTTTGAAAATCCGCAAAGACCACCGCAATTTCTTCGGCATTGTCAATGGCTATGACAAGCGCCTGATTGCGCCGATTAAAAGTAAAATCGAGGCGATTAATGCTTATTTCAAAGGAACTGATTTTAAGTATTTTGATGAAAATAATTTAGATGTCAAACTGCATAATAAAATCGAGTTTATTAAGCTGATTTCAAGAATTGCCAAAGACAAAGATTATAAAAATCAGGTTATTCCGCTGATTGATATTTATAAATTTGCCGATATTGAAAAGTCGGTCAAAAAAGCGGCAGCAACGCCGATTTTGTGTGCGACCAGCCGTTTGGTCGAGCAGAAAGGCTATGATATTGCCGCCGAAGCAATTTTGAATATTCTTGAAAACCACACCTACCGTGAATATCCGATTTTTATTCTCGGCGGTGCCGGTGATATCGGCTATTTCAATGTTTTGGAAAAGCTGCGTGATAAAGTGGCCGAGGTCAATCCGATTGCCGCCAAGCGCATTTATGTTTTCCGCGGTTATAAAGATGAGTTTGCCTATGCCATTCAGCTGGCTTCCGATTTTTATATTATGCCGTCGCGTTTTGAACCCTGCGGCCTGACGCAAATGGAAGCGATGGCGAAAGGTGCTTTGCCGATTGCAATGTCGACCGGCGGCTTGGTTGATACCATTGAAGAAGGTGTTGACGGTTTCCGTACCGAGGTTTTCTTTGCCAAAAAGCAGCATGTTTACGGCAACAATATTACCGCCAAGCGGGTTAAAACCAATGAAAATGCCTATACCGAGACTCTGAATCATGCCCTCAACACTTTCTACGAAAAGCCGGAAAAAATTGCCCGAATGAAAGCTGCGGCGATGTGCAAAGATTTCAGCTGGGATGTTGAAGACGGTTCGGTTTATAAGTACTTTAACTTGCTTCGTACCGGCCACTTATAAAGTTTGTCTAGCGCGCATCAAGAGCGATTTTACGCGGTCTTGAAAAATTCACGTACCTAAGTGTACGCTAAAATTTTTCAAGCCACTAGAAATCACTCTATCTGCATCACTATCCAAACTTTATTATCTCATATATCGGGCAGTTTTAAATCTCCCTCATATTAAAAACGCGGTGACAGCCAAGAGCTTAACCGCGTTTTTGTTTTGCTGAACGAAAATCTATTTTTCTGCTTGCTGAATGTGGCAAATTGCTCTATCTTCAAAGAAGTTTTTTATTGATAGGAAAGAAGAAAATGCGTCATTCAAATCGTCGTCATAATGAAATCCGCCAAATTGAAATAATCCCCCATTTTAACCCCTATGCCGAAGGTTCCTGCCTGATTAAATGCGGCAACACTCATGTTGTCTGCACGGCCAGCGTTGAAGATAAGCTCCCTTCTTGGCTCAAAGGCCAGAATAAAGGCTGGATTACTGCTGAATACGGCATGCTGCCGCGTTCAACCCAGACCCGAATGCCGCGTGAGATTAAAAAAGGCCAATCCGGCCGGTCTCAGGAAATTCAACGCCTTATCGGTCGCGCTTTGCGGGCAGTCGTAGATTTGGAAGCCATGAAAGATATTTCCGTTTGCATTGACTGCGATGTGATTCAGGCCGACGGAGGCACCCGTACGGCTTCGATTACCGGCGGCTATGTGGCGTTGGTTCTGGCTTTGGAAAAGCTGCAAAAAGAAGGCAGGCTTCTGGTTAATCCGCTCAGAGGAATGGTTGCGGCCCTGTCTCTTATACACATCTCCGAGCCCACGAGACGGAGCTACATCTCGTA